>NZ_JBQKLN010000007.1:0-115742 GCF_052116205.1 Prevotella sp. Sow4_E9_plate
CTGTCTTTTTAAACATAGTCATTCTTTTAATTGATGGTGTAAAGATACGAAAAATATTCCAGATAACAGCATAAAGCAGAGATTATTTTCGTGAAATATAAACATTTTAAAAAGTCATTTTTGATAATTCCTCCAAAAGTAACCATCTGATAATCAAATGGGGTTATAGAAAAAAGAACCAAAAACTACTTTTTAAAGTGGACTCAGTTATTTTTCCTTGCCGAACAGCAATTCATAGTCGCGCTGGGCAGCAGGCTTGGTCCATGCTTCCGGTACGAACTTCCAGTTGTTGTTGGCTTTAGCCTCGATAGTGCCCATCTTTTCGATAGCTTCCATCAGGTAGTAGCGCTGGTCGCGCTTGCTGCGGTAGATGATTCGACTGTCCAGACTGTCCTTTGGAATTCCGGCGCCACGAGTGAGAAGCTCTCCGCCACCATTGCCACGATAGCTATTTACGGCTACATTGTACCATTTCTTCTCATCGAAAGGCTGACCGTTGCTCATGCGCAGAATCTTCACCTTCTCTCCGTCTGGCTTCGTAACATCCACCTCATAGTCGATTCCTGCAGCACTGTCAAAGTTGAAGGAGAGATTCTTGAAGCCCAGGCGCTGCTGATCGCCCTTGGTCTGGGTGTCGAGCAGAAGCAGATGATCATCAGGACTCTTCATGGTGTTCACCCAAAGGTCATAACTCATCTCCAGATGCTTGCGAATCTCTTCACCGGTGAGGCGCATCACGTAGAGCTGATTCTCATATTTATAGAGGTTGAACATATCGCTCACGTAGACAGGACCAGCGTTGATGGTGGAATTGAATTGGAGCGGAGCGTTGAAGGAAATGTCAGCCTTGGTCATTTCGAGCTGCAGGTTGAGGATGAAATCATTGAAGGCGCAGCTTCCGAAGAACGATTCACGGCTGTGGATGGTGTTCTTGAAAGTACCAATCTGCTTGCCCACATATTGGTTGATTTCTGCAATCTGAGGCTCGAAAGCCTTCATGAATTCCTCGTCGATAGGACATTTTGTCACATCGGCAAGGTTTCCTACCACTTTCTTGTCAGTCACTACATATTGCTTCTTACCGTTCACCTTCTTCTTGTTGAGGGTCAGAGTAATCTCTGCATCAGCTACGGAGAGGGCGTTATTGGCAGGGTCGAGACAAATAACAGGCTTGCCTTCCACATTGGTAACAGTCTCGTTGCATCGAGTGTGGTCATGACCAAAGAGTACTAGGTCGAAACCTGGCACATCCTTTGCAACTCTGAGCGAAGCATCCTCTTCATATTCAGGGGTAACGATTCCACCGTCCTTACCACTATGGAAGACGCCGATTACCACGTCCGGCTTCTCGTTCTCCAGGATGTGCTTCATCCATTTCCGGGCACTGGTCACCATGTTCTCGAAATGGAGACCGCTCCAGAGATTCTCTGTCAGCCAGTTAGGAATGGCTGGAGTCAGCAAGCCGAGCACGGCAACCTTCACACCCTCGCGGTTCAGGATGATGTAAGGCTTGACGTAAGGCTCTCCAGTCTTGGTGTCGATGATGTTGGCTCCCAAAACAGGGCAGTTCAACTCCTTGATCCATTTGTCGTAAACAGGATGACCGGTCTCAACATCATGGTTACCGAACGCCTGCGCATCATACTTCATATAGTTGACCACATCCGAAGCCACGTTGCGAGCCTGGGTGTTCACATAATTATAATAGTAGCAGGTGGGCTGTCCCTGGAGAATGTCGCCATTCTCCAGGAGAATAACATTGTCCTTATACGTCTTTCGAAGGTCGTTGACGTAGGAAGAAACTCTAGCCAGAGTACCTGCCTTTGGCTTCCGGTTGATGAAATCGTAAGGGAAGAAGGAACCGTGGACGTCACTCGTTTCGATCACTCTCAGTTTTACGGTACGTTGCTGTGCCATAGCGGGTGAGTTGATGGTAAGCGCCAGCAAGAGCGCTGCAAATACTAGTTTCATATTACTAAAAAGTTATTATTACTCTGCAAAAGTACAAAAAAGTTGGCAATTACGGCATACTTTTTGTTGGATAATTCAAAAAATAATTAAAAATAGGAGGTATAAGAATATGGCATTCGTAGATTATTACAAAATTCTTGGTGTTGACAAGAACATTCCTCAGAAGGATGTTCGAGCAGCCTATCGTAAGAGAGCTAAGCAGTTTCATCCTGACTTGCACCCTAACGACCCGAAGGCTAAGGCTAAGTTCCAGGCTTTGAACGAGGCGTATGAGGTGTTGTCAGATCCAGATAAACGTGCCAAATACGATCAGTTTGGCGAGAACTGGAAGAACGCCGGTGGCTTCGGTGGTGGTGGATTTGGTGGCGGCAGTGCCGGTGGCGCTGGCGGCAATCCGTTTGAGGGCTTCGACTTCAGCAGTTTCGGAAGTGGCGGAGGTGGATTCTCCAGCTTCTTCGAAAATCTCTTTGGCGGCGGCCGTTCCCGCAGCAGCCAGGGCGGTGCTGGTTTCGGCGGCTTCGGAGGCGGCGCTGGAACTGGCGGCTTTGGTGGCTTTGGCGGTTTCGGTGGAGCCAATGCCGGTTATGGCGCAGGTGCTGACTTCGGTACTGGCGGTTGCAACGGCGGCTGCGGCGGTCAGCAAGGTGCTCGAACCAACAATGGCGAAATGAACATGAACGTGAACATCGACATGTATACTGCCTTGCTGGGTGGTGAAGGAATCATCACGCTGAGCAACGGTTCGAAGATTAAGTTGAAGATCAAGCCTGAGACTCAGAACGGAACGAAGGTTCGTGTTCGTGGCAAGGGTTACGACCGTGGCGATGGAACCTTCGGTGATCTGATGATCACCTATAATGTGAAGTTGCCAACCGGCTTGAATGACAGACAGAAAGAGTTGCTTCGCCAGATGAAGGACGCAAAGTAGAAGTCAGATGCAATAAACAAAATCACCCTGTAAGGGCAAAAGCTTTAAAATAAGTCATTGAAACTTGAATGCTTTTGTTCTTACAGGGCGTTTTTATTTTCCCATATTTTATTTTCCCATATTTTTTATTGAGCAGGAGTTACCTTCGACATATTGAATGATGAAATCTTCAGGTCAGGAGAAACGGTGCTCGAAATCTTGAACAACTGTTCGTGCTTGGAACCGTCAGTCTTGTCAACCACCTGCTTGGCGGTGAACACTACCTGATATTCATATTCGCTGTCGCCAATCTCACGTTTCTTGATCTGATAATCATTGTTGATGTGCCAGTTCATGTTGGCAACATCCTCCTTATAGAGCTTGTCCATAAAGGTAACGACATCCGATTTCGGTGCAGAATTCTTGCCCAGCAGTGAAGAGAGAATGTCTTCGCAGTTGGCGAGCAACCCATCACCATCATGAGCGTTGATGCTCTGGAAGAACTGGCGATAGAGACTAGAGATAAATTCTTTCTCTTCCGGCTGCAGGTCACGCCCCTTCACTTTCTTCAGGGCATTCTCAGCCTCTTCGATGTGCGAACCGTCTCTGTGGTCATCCAGGTAGGTCTGATAAGCATCAGCCGTATCCGCATTCTTAGCCACATTCCAGTCGATGGAATCAATCTTGTTGATGGCTTCCTGCTTATGAATGCTGTTCGGATATTTCTCCAGATAAGCCTGCAGCGCATCTTTAGAACCGCTTACCACGGCATTGGTCCAGTCCTGATCCGTCTGCTTCAAACGGTCAAGATGGGCTGTAATCGAATCGCGGTGGGCTTCGTCTGCGTCCTTGTAGGTGTCCAGATAACTCTGCAGAACCATCGGGTCAGTACTCTGCATGGCGTATTCGTAAGCTTCCTTCTCCTTGTTCTTGTTGGCATTGTCATAGAAGTAATACAGGATTCCGCAGACGAGAACAGAGAAGATGAGCGAGATGATCAGAATGCTTCTGGTTCCCTTCTTCTTTTCTGGTTCCTTGTTTGCCGGATTCTGCTCGCCTCCGTTTCCGTTAGCTGCCGTTGGGCGTACTGGTGGAGGTGGAGGAGTTGCAGGCATTCCCGGATTTGCCGGTCTTGCTGGCTGCTGCATGGTTTGTCTTGCTGGCTGCTGAACTGGAGCAACCGGTTCCACTGGCTGTGCAGGCTGCACCGGTGCAGAAGGAGCAGGAGAGAATCCGCCTCTGCCACCTACCAATGTCGGATTGGGAGTCTGGCAGTTAGGACACATTTCAAGATAATTGAAATATACCTCTCCGCAGTTAGGGCATTTGGTGATTTTGCCCGCAATCTCTACACCGCAGCTTGGACATGTTGGTGCTTTATCGCTAATTTGGCGTCCACATTCTGGACATTTTATAATTGCCATAGTTTTATTTAAAGTTTATTGATTTACATATTTTAATTTCCAGATATCATTGATTTTCTAACCTCAAGCCCACACTTTTACCCCCTGAAGCTAATCATAAAGTTCAAAGCTCCAAGTTCAAAGTAACGAAGTTCAAAGTCATCGATGTCTGAATCTGATTTCTCTCAGTCTATGCCTTCCCATGAAGCGGCTTTTGTCAACATAACCATTGATTCCGTTCAGTCTGCCTTTACCTGTATACTGCCACATCTCGAAGTCTCTGCCGTCTGCCAATACGGGTTCCCGCTTGGAGTATTGGGCAATCATGAGCTTGTAGCTGTCCAGCTTGCCCAGCAGATAATGGTCGTAGAAGTTGGCTCCAGTATAGATGAGCGGCTTCTGTCTGTAGGCTTTTTCTACCAGATGCAGGAACTTGAACAGCGAGTCGCAGAACTCTTCAGTTTTCAGTCCGCTCTTGGTCTCCACGTCTATCATCGGCAGCAGGTCCTGATCCCCAGGTCGGCATTGTGCCATGAAATTCTCCAGCTGCGTCTGCTGCGGAATCCTGGCGCGGTAGAAGTGGTAGGATCCTACCTTGAGCCCGTACCGGTGAGCCAGGTCAATGTTCTTCTTATACTTGGCGTCTACGTTGGTTCCGCCTTCAGTAGCTTTCAGATAGACATAAGCCATCTTGGAATTATCACCTACAGTTTCCCAAAAGACATTCCCTTGGTAATGGCTGAGGTCAATACCATGTACATGACTGCAGGTATCTTCACATTGCACTTGAGCATGAAGCCCAAGGGTAAAAATAATGGTAATTATTGTTATGATACTTCTTTTCATAACTGCAAAGATACGAAAAACGTCCGATATATGCATCAGACGTGTTCGTTTTTTATATAAATTTATATTTCACTATTCTTCGATTTCCGAAAGTGAACGGAAGAAGTTGTTCATGAAATTGCTCATAGTCTCTATCGGAGCATACTGCAGGAAGCGCATGCTTCGGCGCAGATTCTTGCGCATGGTGCCTCCAGTAGTATGTACGAAGCCGGCATTGTTCTGTTCAAACTGGATGTCCTGATGCTCCGTAATGTTGTAATAGAGCGAGCGCAGCGTATGCTTGTATGCGCCAGGCTCTACGTGGCGAACAAACGGGATTTCGTCCTGTTCAAAGTCAAAGAAGGTGATGAGCACGCTTCCTTCCAGCTGTGCGATGCGCTGGATGCGAAGTTTGGTAAGCCATTTCTCCAGTTTCACGAAGTCTACCTTGTCGCCTTTCGTGCGCAGGTAGTTGCCCAGCTGGATGATTCCCTTCAGATTGATTCCGCTCTTCAGGATGCTGTTCACATTGCCCACGATGATGCGCAGCAGGTAGACGGTTTCTATCGAGGTGTCGATAGCATGGCGTTCGTCATCTTGTATCTTGGTAAGACGGCGATTCAGAAAACTGTTGTTCATGCGAACTTCTCCCTCTGGAATGTCGCTGAGGTTCTTCATCATCTGGGCAATCTTCTGCATCTTGAAGGTTGTCATTGGTTCCAGTTCTTCATCGGTTCCGAAATTCTCGGAACGCAGCTTGATGAAAAGGTTTCTCTGTAAAAAGTTCATATCGCCTGATTTTTAAATGATATTTTTCTGTTTAATAATATCGCTTCGGATAGCGGAAGATGATTGCGAGGAATGCGGCAATACCGATGGCTACCGGATAGTAGAGATAGGGCAGAATGTCCATCGGACTGATTCCTGCCAGACCGGCTGCCAGAAGCATCTGAACTCCGTAAGGAATCATTCCCTGCACCATACACGAGAAGGTGTCGAGGATACTGGCTGCCTTGCGGTTGTCTACGCCAAACTTATCACCTATCTTCTTTGCGATATTTCCTACAGTCAGGATTGCCACCGTGTTGTTGGCTGTGCAGATATTCACCAGCGATACGAGCGCAGCAATGGAGAGTTCGGCTCCACGCTTGCCGTGAACACGGGCGGTAATCTTGTCGATGATATAGTTGATTCCTCCGTTTTCCCGGATGATTTCCAGCATTCCACCTGCCATCATGGCGATAATCACCAGCTCGCCCATGCCCGTGATTCCATTGCCCATTGCCGAGAACCAGCCAAACAAGTCGTAGGAGAGGGGAGAACCGAGATAGTAGCTTGCCACGCCGATGAAGCCACAGAGTATCGTGCCCATTGCCAGAACAGCCATCACGTTCATGCCGGCTATGGCGCAGACGAGTACTAATATATAAGGTAATACCTTGACGTATTCCACGTCTGCAATGTCGGTTGGAGCCTGAAGACCGATTCCCATCACGGCATAGACGCCGAGGATGATGAGGGCTGCAGGACCCACGATGAGCGAATTCACCCTGAACTTATCGCTCATCCGGCAACCTTGCGTTTGGGTTGCCACCACCGTCGTATCAGAGATGAACGAAAGGTTGTCGCCAAAATAGGCGCCACCCACGATGATGGCGGTCATCATACCCACATTGCCGTGCATGGAACTAGCCAGTCCGGCTGCAATAGGAACCAGCGCCACCACCGTTCCTACGCTGGTACCGATGGAGACGGAGATGAAGCAAGCCGCCAGGAAGAGTCCTGGAAGAATCATGCTGGCAGGCAGAACGCTCAGCGCCAGGTTCACGGTGGCGTCTACAGCCCCCATCGCCTTTGCCGATGCTGCGAACGCACCTGCCAGTACGTATATCCACAACATGAGCATCAGGTTGTTGGCACCAGCACCTTTACTGTAGGTATCTACTCGCTTCTTGATGGGCATTCCACCCGAAATCGCCACGGCATAGATACTGGATATCATGAATGCCACGGTGAGCGACAAGCTGGTGTCCTTGTGAGTCGCATCCGTAGAATAGACGGTGAAAACTGCGATGAGGACAATCAGCAGAAATAACGGCGATAGCGCCAGCAAACCTTTTTTATTACTCATGTTTTATATTTAATGTTACAATGTTACTCCATTCTTGAAAATGGAGATTTCGCTGTAGCCGTTCTTCTCATTGCGGGCTTCCTCGCCATTGGCTACGGCGATAATCTTATCGATAAACTTACGTACAAGATCCTTCATCTCAGTACCCTCTACCAGTTCACCAGCATTGAAGTCAATCCAGTTTGGCTTGTTCTTTGCCAGATTGCTGTTGGTAGAAATCTTCATGGTTGGTACGAAGGTGCCGAATGGCGTTCCACGACCGGTGGTGAAGAGTACGAGCTGGCAACCTGCAGAAGCCAGTGCTGTGGCTGCTACGAGGTCATTGCCTGGAGCTGAAAGGAGGTTGAGACCGGTAGTCTCCAGACGATCACCATACTGCAATACGCCGCTGACCGGAGCACGGCCGCACTTCTGTGTACAGCCCAGCGCCTTGTCTTCGAGGGTAGAGATTCCACCAGCCTTATTGCCTGGAGAAGGATTCTCGCCAACTGGTTCACCGTGGCTGAGGAAGTACTCCTTGAAGTCGTTGATGAGGTGAACAGTCTTGTCGAAGAGTTCCTTGTTTTCACAACGGTTCATCAGGATGGTCTCTGCACCAAACATCTCAGGCACCTCGGTGAGGATAGATGTTCCGCCCTGAGCAACCAGCCAGTCAGAGAATTCACCTACCAATGGATTGGCTGTGATTCCGCTGAAGCCGTCAGAACCGCCACACTTCAAACCTACGCGGAGCTTGCTTACCGGCACGTCCTCGCGCTTGTCTTCCTTAGCCTTCTGATAGAGGTCACGGAGCAGCTTCATGCCTTCCTCCAGCTCATCGCCTTCAACCTTTTGTGTTACAAGAAGTTTGATGCGGTCCTTATCGTAGTCGCCAAGCATCTCCATGAAAGCGTCAGCCTGATTGTTCTCACAGCCGAGAGAGAGTACGAGCACAGCGCCAGCATTTGGATGAAGGCAGATGTCTCGCAACACCTTACGGGTGTTCTCATGGTCGCCTGAAAGCTGAGAACAGCCATAGTTATGGTGCCATGCGTGGATGGCGTCGATTCCCTCGCAGTTGGTCTCCTTCTTCAGGAGTTCAACAAGCTTCTCTGCGATTCCGTTCACGCAGCCCACAGTAGGGACCACCCAAATCTCGTTTCTTACACCTACTTCGCCGTTCTTGCGAACGAATCCCTTGAAGGTGCGGTACTCCTGTGCGATGCTCAACTGCTCGTCTACTGGGTTGTAGGTGTACTCCAGAGTTCCGGCAAGATTGGTCTTGAGATTATTCTCGTTCACCCATTCGCCCTGCTTCAGGTCCTTCTTGGCGTGGCCGATTGGATAACCATACTTGATGATGTCCTTTCCTTCGGCAGCATCGTCGATGAGCACCTTATGTCCAGCAGGAGTATCCTGCAACAGGGTGATGGTCTTACCATCTACCTCAATCTCTTCGCCCTTCTTCATTGGGCGCAAGCAAACCACTACCGAGTCGGCAGGGTTAATCTTGATAAAGCTTGATAGTTTCATTCTGTAGTTGTTTTTATATATTTATAATTATGTATATATTCAAATACTTATTTCCTTCAATCAGAATCATTTTAGATTTGCGTTCTGCGATAAAAGTCTACGTTCTCCTTCATCAGCAGCTCGATAGGCATGTAGTTCACGGTGGCCACCTTCTTCTTCAGCACGATTGCCCGGAAGAGGGTGTCTACACAGTAGTAACCCTGCATGTAGGCGTGCTGTGCGATGAGGAACGAGATGCTTCCCTCGCGCAGACAGTGGGCATTCTTCTCCACCATGTCATAGCCCATGATCTGAACATTACGGCGGTTGGTTTTCAGGAGGAAGTCGCCCACGATATGTGCCTTCGATGTCATGGTGATGCAGTGATGCGTATCCGGATGCTCGGCAAAATATCTCTCCAACATCTTCACGTATTCGTTTCGGGTTCCGTTGAGCGGCAGGTCGAGTACCTTGATTTCCACCTGTGGGAAGTGATCGTGCATGTAGTGGCGG
Source organism: Prevotella sp. Sow4_E9_plate (assembly GCF_052116205.1). NCBI lineage: Bacteria > Pseudomonadati > Bacteroidota > Bacteroidia > Bacteroidales > Prevotellaceae > Prevotella > Prevotella sp. Sow4_E9_plate. Next base: position 9,242 of record NZ_JBQKLN010000007.1, read on the forward strand.
AAACCTACCTCTCGGTTGTCCTGCTGCTTGCTGACCACCTTTCCGTCCTTGGTCTGTCTCATCAGCATGATTTCCTTTTCGCCACTGGCAATCATCATCAGCACCTTGGCTGAGAAGAAGCCAGAGCAGAACGAATCCTGACCGAAGAATGAGAGCGGACGCAGGTCGGGCATGTATGAGTCGAGGAGGATGAAGGGGATGCTTTTATGATGCAGCTGTTCGGTCAACTCCCGTGTTACGGCGAGCGAAGACGGAACCACGATGACGCCCTCAGGCTGTGCTTCCAGAATCTCTTTCGACATATCACGGAACGAATCCTCATTGGAGCGCTCGTAAAATCTGATTTCTACGTCGATATGGAAATCGCGGCGCACCTCTTCACACTTCTTTGCACCTTCCTCTATCTCTTCCCAGTAAGCTTCCGATTCGTGCTTAGGGAGGAGCAGATAGAAGGTGTACGATTTGTTGTACGCCAATGCACTGGCGTACATGTTGGGTTGGTAATTCATCTCCTTCAGCGCCTTCTCCACCTTTTCACGGGCAGTCTTGGATACGTTGGGGCGCTCATGGAGAACTCGGTCAACCGTTCCGACGGATACGCCAGCTCTTTCAGCAATATCCTTGATTCTGATTTTTTCGGCCATTGTTTTAAGTATTTATTTTTGAGGAAAGCTTCTCGCGAACATTATTATATAGTAATATGTGCCGGCTGTGCATTTCCATCAATTGATTATTGAACCAAAGCATGTGTGTGCGACCACAGTTCATACTTTCGGGCACAAATATACAATAAAAAAATGAATTGTGCGAATACACAGCTGTTTTTTTGCACAAAAACCAAAAAAAAGTATTGAAAAAAGGAAAAATACGGGTAAAAACGAAAAAAAATCCTTTTTTATTTCGTTATTTGGGAAATTATGGTTATTTTTGCCAACGATATGAGACGGTGACTTAAAACATTGTCAAGATCATGTAATGATGAGTTCCTAGAATTGTCAATTACAAACAAACATAAAAACAATAAATTAAAACTATCAACAATGGCAAAAATTGTAACATTAGGTGAAATTATGCTTCGTTTGTCACCAGAAGGCAACGAGCGCTTCATTCAGAGTGATTCATTCCGCATCATCCCTGGCGGTGGTGAAGCTAACGTAGCTGTCAGCTTGGCTAACTATGGTCACGAGGCTTACTTCGTATCTAAGCTGCCAAAGCACGAGATTGGTCAGATTGCCCTGAATGCTCTCCGTCGCTATGGTGTAAACACTGATTTCATTGCTCGTGGTGGCGACCGTGTTGGTCTTTACTATGCTGAGACTGGTGCTTCTATGCGCCCATCAAAGGTTATCTACGACCGTGCTCACAGCGCTATCGCAGAGGCTGATGCTGCAGATTTCGATTTCGATAAGATCATGGAGGGTGCCCAGTGGTTCCACTGGAGCGGTATTACTCCTGCTATCAGCGACAAGGCTGCTGAGTTGACCAAGTTGGCTTGTGAGGCTGCTAAGCGTCATGGCGTAACTGTTTCTGTTGACCTCAACTTCCGCAAGAAGCTGTGGACTTCAGAGAAGGCTATCTCTGTGATGCGTCCTTTGATGAAGTACGTTGACGTTTGCATCGGTAATGAGGAAGATGCTCAGCTCTGCCTGGGCTTCAAGCCAGATGCTGACGTAGAGGGCGGCAAGACAGATGCTGAGGGTTACTACGGCATCTTCCAGGGTATGATGAAGGAGTTCGGATTCAAGTATGTTGTTTCTACTCTCCGTGAGTCTCTCTCTGCTACACACAACGGCTGGAAGGCTCTTATCTATGACGGCAAGGACTTTTACCAGAGCAAGCACTATGATATCAACCCTATCATCGACCGCGTAGGTGGTGGTGACTCTTTCTCTGGTGGTCTGATCCACGGTCTCCTGACCAAGGAGACTCAGGCAGAGGCATTGGAGTTCGCAGTAGCTGCTTCTGCATTGAAGCACACTATCCCTGGCGACTTCAACCTCGTTTCTGCTGATGAGGTAGAGAGTCTTGCTGGCGGTAACGCTAATGGTCGCGTTCAGCGATAACATTTAACACTTAACATTAAAATAAAAATGGCAAAGTTTAGCAAAATGCAGGTCATGGCAGCCATGAAAGAGACTGGTATGGTTCCTGTATTCTTCAATAAGGACGTTGAAATATGCAAGAACGTAATCAAGGCTTGCTATGAGGGTGGCGTTCGCGTTTTCGAGTTTACTAACCGAGGTGACTTCGCTCACGAGATTTTCGGTGAGTTGGTAAAGTGGGCTGACAAGGCTTGCCCTGAGATGATCTTGGGTGCTGGTACAGTGGTTGACGCTGGTACAGCTTCTCTCTATCTCCAGTTGGGTGCCAACTTCATCGTAGGTCCTAACTTCAACCCTGACATTGCACCAGTCTGCAACCGTCGCCTGGTACCATATTCACCAGGTTGTGGTTCTGTTACAGAAATCAACAATGCTCAGGCAGCAGGTTGCGATGTGACCAAGGTATTCCCTGCAGGTAACGTAGGTGGTCCTTCATTCGTCAAGAATGTGATGGCACCATTGCGTTGGAGCAACATCATGGTAACAGGTGCCGTAGAGCCAACAGAGGAGAATCTTACTCCTTGGATCAAGGCTGGCGTTCTCTGTGTAGGTATGGGCTCTAAGCTCTTCCCTAAGGAGACTGTTGCTGCTGGCGACTGGGCTGCTATCACAGCTAAGTGCCAGGAAGCTCTTGGCTATATTGCCAAGGCTCGCGCTTAATTTTGAAAATCGTTTTTAAATAAAAGTTGTTTGGTTTTTATGCTTATGCATAAAAAGAAATGTCATCTTTATAGCGTCGTCATCAACCTTGTGGTGGTGGCGGCGCTTTTCTTTTCAGCTTGTTCGCCTGCCCATCAGTATGAGGTGGATAAGTTGAACAGCCAATCCTATGCTCTTCACTATCGCAACCTCGACTCTACCAAAGTGCTGGCAAAGAGAGCCTTAGCTCTTTCCGGCGATTATCCTACCGGTTATGCAGAGGCTTGCAACAACCTTGCCTTCGTGGCTATAGCCAAGATGGATTACAAGCTTGCCAAACAGTGGCTCAACCAGGTGGAAGAACGCAGCGACAACCAGATAGAACTCCTTATTGCCGACGTCCAGAATATGCGACTCTGTCAGCGGGAAGCCCGCAACAAGGATTTCTACGCCTATCGTGAGAAAGCGATGCGCCGACTGCGCCGAATAGGCGAGGAGACTGATAACCTTCCTCCTCGTGAATATCAGCGTGCGGTCTATGCCCAGTCAGAGTTTGCGGTTGTGGCTTCCACCTATTTCTATTATGTACAGTTGGAGAAGCCGATGATGCAAGCCCTGAACCAGATAGACCCTGACGCCTTGGAGCAGGACACAGCCCAGTATCTGAACTATCTCTACAATTACGGTTCGGGTGGAGCGATTACCCACGGTACTCAGCACGAGATTCTGCAGGCAGAATTCGATATGCTCATCAGATGCTACATGCTGGCGAGCGGTCCTAATCCTTATCCTTACTGGCAGGCGAATGCCCTTCAAGCTATCAGCGAACATATCCAGGATGAAGACAACCGGGAGTTCCTCATCAGGAACAACCTGCCTGCCTTCCAGTATCTCAACATCGAGCAGATGCCAGCCAACCTGCTTGCCGGCAACTTTGCCCAGCGGGCGCTCAATCTCTTCAGCAGCTATGGCGATGTTTATCAGACGGCAGGAGCCCATCGTACCCTTGCCGAGTGCTATTGGCAAATCAGGGATTACCAGTCGTCGCTCGACTGTCTGAACCATGCGCTCTATGACAACAAGGCTATCTTCCAGGCGCCCGACCTCGTGGCTTCCATCCGCGAGCAGATGAGCCTGGCTTATTCCGCACTCGACGACAAGGTGAAGAGCGACTACAACCGCAACGCCTATCTCGACCTGCAGGAGTCTTCCCGACAGGACCGCCAGCTCGAAGCCCGTGCAGCCCAGCTCGACGATATCGCCACGATTCTCAATGTCATGATCATCGCCGTGATAGCCATGATTGTCATTGCCGTCATCCTGCTCTATGTCTTCGACTATATGAAGCGCAAGAAAGCCAAGGAGGAATCCACGGAAGAACTGCTTAAACCTCTGCATGAACGAATGGAACTTAATGCTCAGAAACATAAAGAATTCCTTGAGAAGTTTGAAGAGGAAACAGAACGCCGTATGGAATTGACGATGAGAGTATCTGCCAACAAGGAACGCAACGTGGAGCAGCGCACCAAAGTGGAGTTTGCCAACTCAAATCTTTCGTATATAAACCGTATGCTGAACGAGGTGACCCGACTCTGCAAGGGTGGTGAAACTGAGGAGGTAAGAAAACAGCGCTACCAGTATATATTGGAATTGGTAGATGTCATTGAAGATTATAACAGTACCCTGACACGCTGGATTCAGATGAAGCAGGGAATGCTGAATCTCCGCATTGAGAGCTTCTCCCTGCAACAGCTCTTCGACATTGTGGAGAAGGGAAAGACGAGCTTCCAGATGAAGGGCATCAGGCTCGTGGTGAAGCCGACGGATGCTGTTTTGAAAGCCGACCGTGCCCTGACGCTCTTCATGATCAATACGATAGCCGACAACGCCAGGAAGTTTACTCCTGCCGGTGGCGAGGTGGTCGTCGAGGCTCAGGTCAAGGCAGAGGATAAGTATGTGGAGATTTCCATCACGGACAACGGAAGGGGTATGGACGAGGAACAGCTGGCTCATGTCTTCGACCGCGCCTATACCGGCGGACATGGTTTCGGACTGATCAACTGCAAGGGAATCATCGAGAAATACAAGAAGACGAGCCGCATGTTTGACAAGTGCGATATTTCTGTACAAAGCAAGGTGGGCAAGGGGAGCCGTTTTGCCTTCCGCCTTCCTGCGGGTCGTATGCTCCTGCTGTCGTTGCTGATAGCCCTGTTCTCATGTCTTCCTTCAGGCAGCGCCTGGGCAAAGATGCAGAAATCTCATGGCTCTCATCATCAGCACAAGCGTACAGCCGTTCAGAAGCCGCTCAATCTGCAGCGAGCCGACCAGTATGCCGACAGCGCCTATTTCAGCAATGTCAACGGTCATTACGAGCGCACGCTTGCCTTCGCCGATTCAGCAAGAGAGTATCTCAACCGCCATTATCTCTCGCTCCGACCTAAGGGAACCTTCCTGATGGTGAAGTATCCCAAGTCGGGAGCCATAGCCGAACTGCAGTGGCTCAGAGACAGTCTGCCAACCGACTACAACGTGATTCTCGATATCCGCAACGAGAGTGCTGTGGCTGCCCTGGCGCTCCACCAGTGGGACCTGTATGCCAGCAACAACAAGGTCTACACCCAGCTCTTCAGGGAGATGAGCGCCGACAATACGCTCGATGAATACGTGCGCACGATGGAGGTTTCCAAGAACTCCAAGAATGTGGCGGTGGTTCTCCTGATACTCCTCCTGCTGCAGCTGCCGCTGGCTTACTATCTGCTGTATTATCGCCACATCCTGCGCTATCGCTTCGCCGTAGACAAGGTGAATACCATCAACCAGATTCTGCTCAGCAGCAGCTCTGACAAGGAAAAGCTGCAGCGAATCAGCGAGATATGGGATGAGAAAACCAGCCGTAGAGCCAACAGCGAACAGCTCAACGAGGTGGTGGTGCGCATCGAGAAAGCGCTGAACGACGGCATTGCAGATGTCCGGAAGGACTACAGCAGACTGGAACTGCTGGAAGATGAAATCCATCGAACGGAATACGAGGGCGACAAGCTGTATGTTGCCAATCAGGTGCTCGACAACTGTCTCTCTGCCCTGAAACACGAAACGATGTATTATCCGTCGCGCATCCGACAGCTCATCGAAACCAATCCCGATGATGTGGAATCGCTACGCGAGCTGATAGAGTATTACAAATCGGTATATACCATGCTGAGTACGCAGGCTATGGAGCAGGCGAAGGGTATGGTAAGGCTGGATTACCACCTGCTGGAGCTTCTTTTCGAAATCCTGATAGCCAATACGAAGAAGTGCGACATCAGAATCGAGACTACGGACGGAAATCCTTATACCGAGGTGTATGTGAAGCAGCATGAGTCGGCTTACGTTTCCCGCCAGATTACCGATTTCTTTTCTTCAACTACCGTGGATGTCAATTATCTCGTGGCAAGACAGATAGCCAGAGAGGTAGGTGATATTACCAACTTGCGCGGCTGCGGTCTCAGTTCCACTGCCGGATCTGACGGCAGTGCTATCATCACGGCTGTCCTGCCTGTAGCGGTCGTTAAGAGAATCGACTTCGAGGGCTTGAAGGAAAGATGGAAACATAAGGTTGAATTAGAAATAACAGAAGTTCAGCATGAGAAAACTCAAGCTGGAGTTGAATAGAAATACTAAAAATAGAATAGAGATATGGAGAATTTTAAAGTGATTATAGTAGAAGATGTGCCACTGGAGCTGAAAGGTACCGAGGGCATCTTCAAGACAGACATTCCTGAGGCAGAAATCATTGGAACTGCCGAAAACGAACCGGCTTACTGGCGACTTATCAAGGCGCAGAAGCCCGACCTCGTGCTGCTCGATCTGGGATTGGGCGGTTCTACCACCATTGGCGTGGAAATCTGCCGCAGCACCAAGCAGCAGTATCCCGACGTGAAGGTGCTCATCTTTACAGGCGAGATCCTCAACGAGAAGCTTTGGGTGGATGCGCTGGATGCCGGATGCGACGGAATCATCCTAAAGAGCGGTGAACTGCTCACCCGTGGTGATGTGGCGAGCTGCATGGGCGGCAAGAAGATGGTCTTCAACCAGCCTATCCTGAAGAAGATTATCGAGCGATTCAAGAAGAGCGTGAACAGCGAGCTGATGCGCCAGGAGGCTCTCATCAATTACGAGATTGATGAATATGACGAGCGTTTTCTGCGCCATCTTGCCCTGGGCTACACCAAGGAGCAGATTACTGGCCTGCGAGGAATGCCTTTCGGCGTGAAGAGTCTGGAGAAGCGCCAGAACGAGCTGGTGCAGAAGCTGTTTCCTGACGGCAACAACGGCAATAGCGTGAATGCCACCCGACTGGTGGTAAGGGCCTGCGAACTGCGCATCCTGGATATTGATAATCTCGTGGCTGACGAGGAGTAGGTCACGAGGGAGATAAGTCATGGGGAATAGGACTATGAGGAATAGGATATCGATTTATCGGAAGTTGACCCGTTTGGGGGCATGGCTGGCTAGCGGATTGCTGGTTGGCCAGTGCGTTCTGGTGCTGGTATCGTGGCTGCAGACGGCTGCGATGCCGGAAACCTTCCCGCGCACGTTGCTCAATGCCGAGGGCATCCGATGGTTCTTCGGACGCTTTACGGAGAATCTGATGCAGCCGATGCTGGTCTGGCTCCTGCTGCTCTGCATCTCGCTGGGGGCACTCTACAGGAGCGGTCTGCTTCATTTCAACGGCAGGGAATATCGCCAGCGGGTAGCCATGCGAGTGGTGTTTTTCGAGTTTCTGCTGTTCGTCTTCGTGATGGTTTGTCTCACGATGGTTCCCCATGCTATATTGCTGAACGTGATGGGTGGCATCTGGGGCAGTAGTTTTACGAAGAGTCTCCTTCCGTACATTTGTTTTGCGGTCATGGTGATGAGTCTCACCTTTGGTGTGGCGAGCAACCGCTTCCGTTCGCTCACGGAGGCTTATGAGGCGTCGTATTTCGGCATCCGCGTCTTTGCTCCGCTCTATCTCCTCTACGTTCTCTCCGTCCAGCTCTACAGTTCCCTGGTTTATCTTTATTTCTAAAAGGACGGGGCTAATATCTCTGTGGAATATGAAAATATCTCTGAGAGATAAATTAATATATCCGTGGAATATAATATTATTTCTGAGAGATAAAATAATATATCCGTGGGATATGATAATATCTCTGTGGAATATGAAAATACAGAACTTTCTCATGTGGTTCAAGAACGGGCTGAAGGCCCAAAAGCTCCTAGCCCAGGGCAGCGCCCTGGGTATAATAACATTTTCAGCAAGGCGCCCTTACAGGGCGACAGGTTTGCGACAATAAAAAACCCAGGGCGATGCCCTGGGCTAGGAGCTTCTGCCCTTTTCAGGGCGTATGGGGAAAACGGGCTCTGCGCCTTTCCCTTCGGCCGATGGCCGTTGGTTCAGGGCGTATGGTAAAACGGGGGTCTTTAAAATATGGGTAAAACGAGCTTCTTTAAACTATGGATAAAAAGGGTAGGGATATGAAAAGCCCTGCAAGAGGTAGCTTGTTGCAGTTCTCTTGCAGGGGATTTTTGTATATAATTGGGCTTACTTGTGAAGTTTTTTCCTAATGATGGTTACTGCTGGCTGTTAATATCTTTGTTTTCATCTTTCCATGTTTCTACGGATGGTTCGAAATTAATTGGCTGCAAAATAGCTTTGCCATCTCTATCATAACCACCACCGAATATCAAGGTGTAGACATAACGCTTGCCTGGCTCCCAAGTAGCACTAAATGGTACATAGAGAGTTTCAAAGCCGTTTTTGCCGAATAGATATGTATTATTCTGCTTGATTCTGCAACTGATTTCAAGATATGTAAGCTTGTCTTTGTTAGCAGCATCTATGTTTTTATCAGAAGGTACCCAAGGTCTTAAGACTTGTGGAACAAATAGCATTGGCTTTGTGAAAACATCAGTACCGGTACTTTTGACGGTTACTTGTCCATCCATTCCAACCGTTAATGTGGAAGCTGTAGGAGGAATTTGAGTCCAGTCTGTTCTTTGAGGCTCCCCTGCAGGAATAGTGAAGCTACCAGCCAATTGGGCATTGTGGAAATTGATTCCGTTAATCTCTACTTCCAATTTGTCATCATTGGTTTTTGCCTTAAACAAAACCTGAGACAAAATATGCTTGAAAGTCAGGTTTACCTTACCGTTAGCTTTTGTCTGTCCCTTGGCAACAGCATACATTACATCAAGATTTTGATGAGTGCTTGATGTGCCATACTCGTCAAAACTATTATACATAATCGTCTGTGAATTATTATTGATTTCCCAAAAATAATGATCTTGCGAATTCTCCTTGGACACTGTTCCTGGACTTACAGCATAAAAATCCAGCGAATAATCTGGCCAATATCGAAGGTCTGAAGGATCATTAGATGTCCAGGCACGGTTCACAGCGTCATACTTGATGTGAACACCATTATGAGCGGAAAGATCATTATCAGTATCATTATTACCCATAAAAGCGTTGCCTTCACCATCAAAGGCATATACCTTGAAGTCCGTTTTTGTGATATCCCCAGAATTAATAATCGTTGCTCTAGATCCCATCTGGCTGCCAACGGTATGGAAGCCGATTGGGGTCTTTTCCTGAACGGTGTCAATGCTTGCGAGCTCGGTGTCCGAGCATCCTGACAGCGATGCCATTACGGCAAAGGCTGCAGTTAATAAATAAATTTTGTTCATAAGATAATTAAATTTACTGAAACATTAAATATATAATTGGTTTATTTTACCTGAAAACTTTCTGAATCGCATATTTTCTAACACTGAATATCCGTGTTTACGTCTGCCCAGTCATCGGCTCCTACGTCAAATCCGGCATCGTCCTTGATGCCTCCGGAATCCTCCGGAATGCCGAAATCAAAGTTCAATACCAGATGAACATTGCCTATATGGCCCTCTACAGGGAAGGAACGGACCTGCTGGGTTACGTCCTGCTCCAGAACATGCAACTTGCCCGTGCGACTCTTGATGTAGAGCTTGAACACATGGGGCTCGGTGCTCTTCTGGCGATAGCCGAAGGTGTAGAAGCCGCCCCTGATCTGACCGTCCTTTACCTCGCCGCCAAACAGCAGGCGCTCGGATGGAAAATCATCGGGCAACTCATCGTTTGCCAACAGCAGCGAACCCGACATTCCAGAAAGACTCGCCCTGATATCAGCCACTCTCTCAAGATGGCGGATGCCATGCACCTCGTAGGTGTATCGGCTCACCTTGTTCTCGGGATAGAGCGTGATGACCAGCTCGTCTTCCTTGCCATTGTCCTTGACCGAAACCGTTTCCAGATAGTAGCCGCACATCCACGGAGGAGTGATGCAGGCATGCTCGCCATCAGGCGTCTGAACGGAGCGGGTATAGGCGGTAAACTGCCAGAAACTGTCAGTATTCTTCCACAGAATGCCGTCGGCATCATAGTTGTAGCTCGCCACGGCATAGTCGTTGACTGGCAACGCTATCGTCCGGCCTTCACCATACGGGAAGTCGAATATCCAGGGATCACCTTTGCCTTGGAGAGGGAAGAAGATGACTCGCATTCCTTCCGGCTTCTCGAAGTCTGCCAGCTGTTCCCATTTCAGCACCACTCTGAGGGAGCGGAACTTGACGGTTTCGGGGAATTTGAGTTCCTTATGCTCGCAGGAAGTCAGGATAAGGGTGAGCAGGAGGATGAAAAATGTAAGGATTCTTCTAATCATCGCCACCTCCTTTCCAGTCTGTGGAATCCATCAGAAAAGAATTTTTCCTTCTGGATTTTCCCTGATTACAGTTCCCTTTGCCCAGGAGCCATACGAGGGATATTTCAGCCTTTGTAGGGCCTATCCATTGCCGTTTCTTCGTGGCTTGCCATACGTATTCACCGTCCTGTGGGAGATATTCGTGGTAGATTCCGCCCCAGTATCCGGCTCCGATAGTGAAATCGATGTTCCATCTTCGGGCGATGGGGAGGGAGTAGCCATATTCGGCTCCCACCACGTAGTTCATCTTGTCCCAGAGCGTGCCACCGGGCTTGCCGCCCATGTAGCCCCTTCCACCGGTTTCGAAATCGTAGGTGAAAATCTGGCCGTACACCCCGACATGATGCCCCGTGAGGGCTTTCCTTCGGGCTGCCTTTCCCAGCCATTTGCGCAAGGCAACATCACCACCGTAGGCTCGCCAGTACCAATGGCTACGGTCGTTGTTCCACCAGCCATACATGGCGTTGGCGGCAACCGTCCATCTCTTGCCGAGGTCGAATTCCACTCCTACGTTGGGAATCAGTAATGCGTCATATATTATGTTCGTCCGTACATCCATATTGAATGGTTTGTTCATCTTCACGGAGTCGTTCTCATGCTTGACATTCTGTGCTGGCGCTCTGCCGCCATATATTAAGAATGTGATGAGGAGAATATAATTGGTTATCCTGTTCATCATAAATTCTGAGAATTGTATATTTTTTACTGTTTTTATTCATTTTCGACTGCAAAGGTAAGAAAAGTTTGTAATATTTCCAAATTGTAATAGTTAATATTTTATAAAGAAAGTAGGATTGTTATTATTTGTTAAAAACGTTGCCTTTTTGGGAACAAAATTAGAGGGAAGTTAAAGGGAAGTTAAAGGGACAAATGTTCTAAGTTTTACGCCAGATAACTATTGTCTCTTAACTTCCCGAACGACCGTAGGGAGTGATAACTTCTTTAACTTCAATCAATTCCCACATATACGCCACTAGAATATTATTTCTTTTCCAGCTCCTGAAGGCTTTCCATTTTCTTGGATTCCAGGAACTCGTAGATGCCGCAGAGATGCTCACGGACGCGGCCGTGGCCGAATTCGTAGACCTTGCTGACAAGACCATCAAGGAAATCACGGTCGTGGCTCACCACGATGAGTGTACCGTCGAAATCCAGAAGCGCCTGCTTCAATACATCCTTCGTCTTCAGGTCGAGATGGTTGGTAGGCTCATCGAGAATCAGCAGGTTCACCGGCTCCAGCAGCAGCTTGAGGATGGCAAGACGGGTGCGCTCGCCACCCGACAACACCTTCACCTTCTTGGTAGAATCCTCGCCACCAAACATGAAGGCACCGAGCAGATCACGAATCTTGTTGCGGATTTCGCCCTTTGCAACATCGTCGATGGTCTGGAATACCGTAAGCTCGCCATCGAGCAGAGATGCCTGATTCTGAGCGAAATAGCCAATCTGGACATTATGTCCCAGCTCCAGTCTGCCTTCGTTCTGAAGCTGGCCCATGATGCATTTCACGAGCGTAGACTTACCCTCTCCGTTTCTTCCCACGAAGGCAATCTTGTCGCCTCGCTCCACGGTGAGGTTCACGCCGCTGAAAATCTGCTTGCCTTCGAACGACATCGCCACATCGCTCATCTGCACCGGATAGTTGCCGCTGCGTGGACTAGGCGGGAACTTGAGTCGCAGACGGCTGGTGTCCTCCTCATCCACCTCGATGAGTTCCAGTTTCTCCAGCATCTTCACGCGGCTCTGTACCTGTAAGGTCTTGGAATAGGTTCCCTTGAAGCGCTCGATGAAGTCCTTGGTCTCGGCTATCATCTTCTGCTGTTCCTCATATTTCTTCATCTGCTGCTCGCGGCGCTCCTTTCTGAGTTCCAGATACTGGCTGTAGGTAGCCTTGTAGTCGTAGATTCTGCCCATGGTCACCTCGATGGTTCTAGTCGTGATATCGTCAACGAATTTGCGGTCGTGGCTGATGACAACCACCGCCTTCGAACTGTTGATGATGAAGTCTTCCAGCCATCCGATAGATTCGATGTCGAGGTGGTTGGTCGGCTCATCGAGGAGCAGTACGTCGGGCGATTTCAGGAGCAGCTTAGCCAGTTCTATACGCATGCGCCATCCACCGGAGAACTCGCTGGTAGGGCGGTTGAAGTCGGAGCGTTCGAAACCCAGTCCGAGCAGCGTCTTCTCCACGTCTTCCTCGAAATGGGTCATATCGATGGCATAGAATTTTTCTGACAGAGAAGATACCTTTTCGATGAGCTGCATGTAGTCATCGCTGTCGTAGTCGGTACGTGTGGTGAGTTCGTTGTTGATGCGGTCGATTTCCGCCTGCATCTCGCGCAGATGGGCGAACGCCTGGCAAGTTTCCTCGAATACGGTGCGTCCGTCTTCGGTCATGAGATGCTGTGGCAGATAGGCGATGACGCAATCTTTCGGAGCCGAGACCGAGCCACGTGTGGCAGTTCTCACGCCTGCGATGATCTTGAGCAGGGTACTCTTTCCTGCGCCATTCTTTCCCATCAGGGCTATACGGTCCTTCTCATTGATCTGGAAGGAAATGTCTTTGAATAGGGTGGTGCCGCCAAATTCTACGGTCAATCCATCAACTGTAATCATATCTTTTTTCTTGTCCTAATGTTTATTTCTTCTGTTGATGCAAGCCATCAATCGGTGATATGATTGATGACCATTCCTGCGATTGCCATGCCGAAAGTGGCGGTGATGTGGCAGAGCGAACCGTTAATCTGCGCCTTTGTTGAGCACCATTCGTGTTCCACGAGTCGCTGGTCGCCAGGAGCATCATATACGGCAGTATCCGTGCCCCGCTCTCCGCTGAGCAGCTTTGCTTTCGGACATAGGCAGGCGCCCGTACCGCAGTCTTTGTTCACGCCCCTGTTCTGCATCGGCTTTTCCTCGCTGAAAACGCATTGGAACTTGCGACGGGGAAACGTCTTGTTCTTCTTGAATTTCTTGCGCAGGGCCCTTGCCAGCGGATCGCCATCCACCTTCCAGAACTCAGCCTTCCTCACCATGAACGGGTCGCTGCGCAGGGCTGCACCCATCGAAGAAATGAAGGTGATTTCCTTCGGAAGGGAAGTGGCACGGAGAATCAGATCTGCCTTGTCCTTCAGCGAGTCGATGGCATCGATGATGAAGTCGTATTCCTCCATGTGGAATTCGTCGGCTGTTTCCGCCTGATATATTTTCTGATAGGCGGTGATGTTGGCATCAGGGTTGATATCCAGCAGGCGCTGGCGCAGTGCATCCACCTTCACCTCGCCGATGGTGCGGCTGGTTGCCATCAGCTGGCGGTTGCAGTTGGTCACGCAGACGCGGTCGCTGTCCACGATGGTGATGTTCCTCACGCCGCTTCTCAGCAGTCCCTCAGCGCACCAAGACCCCACGCCTCCGATACCGAAGATGAGCACTCGTGCCGACTGTAATTTCTCAAGATTATCCTTTCCCAGGAGCAGTTCCGTTCGTCGCTGCATTCCCCGCTCCATTGCTGTTGTTTTATTTCCCATTCAATTGTCTTTTTATTATCTTTCAACCTTGCTTTGCGCAATTCCGGTGCAAAGATACAAATAATAATCCGAAAAGTAATCATCTGGCAGATTTTTTTGTTTCGGAAAATCTTCCTGTTACTCCTCAATCTGGGCGATGCGCCTGATGCTTCCGGTGCGCTGGCTGATGATGAGCGGCACCCGTTCTACCACCACCATGGAAGTATCCAGCCCCAAAGCCTTAGGCTCGTCGATGCCAATCTTGCTGATAATGGCGTAGATGCTCATCAGTAAATTCTGTTGACGATTATCTGAGCTCTCAGGGTAATAAACGCGGTGGATGATGATGAAACGGAAATCGCCCGGAATGCCGTTCTTGCGCAGCGATGGATAGGTGCTTCTCAAATCTACCTTCCTGCTTGCCACAAGATCTTCCACCACCTGGCGCAGATAGAGGCTCACCCTAGGCTCTATGCGGAAGCCAATGTGCATCGTCACGCTGTAGAGGGTGTCGGGAATCAGGGTCTCGCAGTTGTACTCCAGCGTATCAGGTGTGTCAACAAACTCCATGTTGATAAGCCAGTAATGGTCTGCACGTTTCGGCTGCTTGTTGATGATGGAGTAGAGCAGCTTGTCGTCTACGGTGCCTTCCTTGCTGGCGTGGTTTACATAAACCAGATTGGAAGCGTACTTGGGAATGCTCTCATCGGCCTTGATGTCGGAGATAATCTGATAATAATCATTCAGTGGCTTGGTGCTGATATAATGTCGGCGTATCTTCATGGCTCTCACCCACACATACATCATCAGGAAGAGGATTCCGCCTATGAGCATCGTACACCATCCTCCTGCGAGGAATTTTGACAGATTGGCTGCCAGGAAGATGGCTTCGATGGTGCAGTAAGCGCCCATAAACAGCATTGTGAAAATCCGCGCCACGCCCCTGCTGTGGAGGTAGAAACCGAGCAGCAGGGTGGTCATCAGCATGGTGATGGTGATGGCGAGACCGTAGGCTGCCTCCATGTGCGAGGAGTCGCGGAAGAGCAGGATGATGAACACCACGCCGATGTACATGGCGAGGTTGATCATCGGAATATAGAGCTGCCCCTTTAAATGGGTAGGATGCTTGATTCGCATGCGCGGCCAGAAGTGAAGGTTCATGGCTTCGCTCAGTATGGAGAAGGTTCCGCTGATGAGTGCCTGGCTCGCCACGATTGCCGCACCCGTGGCCATGATGATGGCGAAGAACAGCATGCTCTGCGGCATGATGGCAAAGAACGGATTCACGGCCATTGATGTATCCACATGATTGAGCACCCACGCACCCTGACCCAGATAGTTGAGAATGAGCATGGTCTTCACAAAGCCCCAGCTGATGGCGATATTCTTCCTGCCGCAATGACCCAGGTCGGAATAGAGAGCCTCGGCACCGGTGGTACAGAGAAATACGGCGCCCAGAATCAGGAACCACTCCGGCGATCTTGCCAGAAGCATGGCTGCATAATAGGGGTTGAACGCCTTCAGTATCAAGGGATAAGAGGTGATGCTGAACGCTCCCGTTACGCCCAGCAGCAGGAACCATAGCAGCATGAAGACACCAAACGACTTGCCAATGCTCTCTGTGCCAAAGCGTTGCACAAAGAAGATGATGGTGATGATGCCCAGTGTGATGGGGATGACTGGCAGGTGGGGACTGATGCTTTCGAGTCCTTCGATGGCTGTGGTCACGGTGATGGCAGGGGTGATGATTCCATCAGCCAGCAGTGTACTTGCTCCGATGATGGCAAGAATGTAAATCCACTTTCTCTTCATCTTGCGCAGCAGGGCGTAGAGGGCGAGGATGCCACCTTCGCCATTGTTGTCGGCGCGCAGCGCCACGCATACGTATTTGATGGTGGTCTGCAGGGTGAGTGTCCAGATGATGCAGGACAGTGCACCCAGGATGGTGCTTTCGCTGATGGTTTCGCCTGTATGCAGGATGGCCTTCATCACATAGAGGGGTGATGTTCCGATGTCTCCGAACACGATGCCCAGTGTGACGAGCAGCCCAAGGAAGCCTACCCGATGCGTGTTGCAGGCTACTGAACTTACTGTTTTTTCACTCATGTTACTTCTCTTTTTTTTTAAAATATTATCCTTTAAAATATTATCCTTTTGATTATAAATTTTGGTGCAAAGGTATAGCCATGCGAGATAATAATCGATTTATTTAACAAGAATTATCCAATTTAACATCTGATGAAGGTTATCACATGTACCCCCGTCAGGAAAATACAAAACCGGCTGATTTTTAGTGATGAGCCTAAAATCAGCCGGCTTTCAGAATGGAGAGGATATTAAGGACCTAAATTTACATGCAGATCGTTACTGCTATTACATGCAGCACATTACTGCTATTACATGCAGCTCGTTACTCCGAGCGATGCGGCTACTGCCGTTACGATTGACAACAAGATCTGAATGATTGTCTTCCAAGTTTCACGCTTCATTTTCATTTCATTAGTGATTATTTATTAGTGATTAACTGAACTTTCGCATATGGGGAAGTTAAGTGAAGTTAGGGAAGTTAGAAGGAACGACCGTAGGGAGTGATAACTTCTTTAACTTCAATCAATTCCCTCACTTGCGAAACTCGAATTTATTAGTGATTAATTCAGTTTCAGTACCTGAGCAAAGCCCCCGAAGGGGCTATGCCTAGAAGCCTACGTCACCACTATCGGTGTTACCGCCACCGCCTTCCTGGGTTCCGCCGCCTTCCTGAGAGCCGCCGCCCTCTTGAGTGCCGCCGCCACCCTGAGTGGTATCACCGGAGCCTGAGCCTCCGCCAGGAGTACCGGAGGTTCCGCCTCCTTCGCCGGCAACATACTCATCGTATGCCACGATCTTGGTGAGCTTCTTGAGCTCGGCATTACTCCAGTTCTTGGTATTTCTCACAATCAGGTGAACCCCCTGCACGCTTGCAGCCGTCACCTTCTCTCTGGTTTCCTCACCGCGCGAGGTCATACCGATGGAGAACAGGCCGAGGTCTGAGAGTCTCACGCTCTTGCCGTCGAGAATCAGCTCCTTCAGGCAGTCGAGGGTATCCATCAGCACTCCGTGGATGGTGCCTCGGCTGTAAGGCGAATTGTGTTCAGAGATGTGAGTTACGAAGTCCTCGAAGTTCATCTCTCGGTCGCTCACTGCAGTAGCATACCAGAGTTTCTTACCAGCGTTCTCACCACTTTGTGGGGTACGCATTACTTTACGATACTTACTAGTTCCAAGTCCCATAATCAATTAATTTTTAAAGGGGTTAATAATTCAGTTTTCAGTTCGTTCATCGGGCTGGCGCCTATCCCTCAGAACGTCCATGCAGTTGTCATATACCTGCATTTCGCCTGTCTTTCAACAGTGGAGCAGTCATCTCTTAACAACGGTGCAAAGAAAGTGCAAACGAGCGCAGAGTCAAGCTTGCTTGAACTATGCCGAGTGCAGCCTTTCTTCTAATGACAATGCAAAGATACGAAGATTTTCTGTATCTACCAAATTTTTGCATGTGATAAGGAGCGATTTTCAGCAACTTACGATTTGAAACTTAGTTAAAGAAATCAAACTCTATGTTTTGTGGGGCGCATCTCTATGTTTTGTGGCACAGAAAACTATGTTTTACCATATAAATCAGCATATTGCAAAGTAATACCCGTTTTCGGGAAACGTATTCAGTATTCAGTTATTCAGTTTTTTCGCTGTTGTTACAATTCTCTGTATAGATAGTATATTATATATATATATAAATATATATATATAATATAAAATAATTACTTACAATTTATAACTACAAAAAGGGTTACTATCGCGAAAAAAACTGAATAACTGAATACTGAATAACCTTTTAGGTACCATACGCCCTGGGTATCAAGGCAGCATAAGGGGAAGTATAATAGAGGAATGGAGCAGAAGATGACGAGAAAATTCCTGGATGAAATATCCCCTTTACTGAAGGTAGTACTAGTACGCGTACGTAGTACGTACTAGGTAAATATAAAAATATATTCGTATCTTTGCACCCGTAGTCAGACAACTAAAGTCTGGTTGCGGGCGTTTTTTGTTTATAGGAATCCGGTGCCGTTCCTGAAACAGAAATTTGGCGAATATCTCGCAGTCCAACCCTTTAACATTAAGAAAAATCGTGAGCGTAAGTTGTTTTGCAAGTGGGTCAAGGATTTTATCCAGCCTGTGATGGAGGACAAGGACAGCTCACCTATACCCAGGCTGAGATGGTGCGTCTGCAGGACGAAAATGTCGACGGAGCTGACGGAAAGCAAGGTGGAAAGGTGTTCAGTATTCAGTTATTCAGTTTTAAGAAGCTGTTATTTCGTTCCGACGGACTCGACCTGAGAGTTTTTAGCGTTTAATGGTTTGGAAACACTTAACATTCAGACTAATGGAAATAGTATTAAAGCGTATAGCTAAAAAAGAACTTATACATAGGCAGACTCTATCTGTTGGGCGTGCCGAATTTCGAGGGCATGGTGGTGGACTCCCGCATCTGACAGCATCAACTCATCAACGTCATGGAAGCGGCTCGCGACAGAGGCGAAAGTATCTGGATCACGATAATCTAGAAAAGATTATCTGGTGATAGCAAACAAAAGGAGGGTGTACCATTCAGAATGACACACCCTCAACATTTATACTTATCTGTTTGTTATCTCAAAGAAAATTACTTCTTGTTGATAGCGAGGTCGATAGCTACAGCGATAGCTACTGTAGCACCTACCATAGGGTTGTTACCCATACCGAGGAAGCCCATCATCTCTACGTGAGCAGGAACTGAAGAAGAACCTGCGAACTGAGCGTCTGAGTGCATACGACCCATTGTATCAGTCATACCGTAAGAAGCAGGACCTGCAGCCATGTTATCTGGGTGCAATGTACGACCTGTACCACCACCAGAAGCTACTGAGAAGTATGGCTTACCAGCAGCCACACGCTCCTTCTTGTATGTACCAGCTACTGGGTGCTGGAAACGTGTAGGATTGGTAGAGTTACCAGTGATAGATACGTCTACATCCTCGCTCCAGTTGATAGCAACACCCTCGCGAACGTCGTCAGCGCCGTAGCAGTTAACCTTAGCACGTGGACCGTCGCTGTAAGCGATGCGGTTAACAACCTTCAACTCACCTGTGTAGTAATCAAACTTTGTCTGAACGTATGTGAAACCGTTGATGCGGCTGATGATCTGAGCAGCATCCTTACCAAGACCGTTCAAGATAACGCGCAATGGGTTCTTGCGAACCTTGTTAGCCATCTCAGCAATCTTGATAGCACCCTCAGCAGCAGCGAAAGACTCGTGACCAGCCAAGAAAGCGAAGCACTGAGTCTCCTCACGGAGCAAACGAGCAGCCAAGTTACCGTGACCGAGACCAACCTTGCGGTCGTCAGCTACAGAACCAGGGATGCAGAAAGCCTGCAAACCGATACCGATAGCCTCAGCTGCATCAGCAGCAGTCTTAACACCTTTCTTGATAGCGATAGCAGCACCAGCTACATACGCCCACTTAGCGTTCTCGAAGCAGATACGCTGAGTATCTTCACACATCTGATAAGGGTCAACACCTGCGTCCTCGCAGATTTGATTAGCCTCTTCCAAGCTCTGAATACCGTTAGCATTAAGAGCAGCAAGAACCTGCTTCTCGCGACGTTCCTGACTTTCGTAACTTACTTTTCTAATCATATCTGTATCTCCTTATTATTCTTTACGTGGATCAATAGCTTTAACAACACCCTGCTCAGCAGTCGTACGACCGTAGCTACCTGTGAACTTCTTGACAGCCTCGTTAGCGTCCATACCGTTCTTGATAGCTTCCATCATCTTGCCGAGGTGAACATACTCGTAACCACAAACCTGGCTGTCCTTGTCGAGGAACTGCTTTGTGATGTAACCCTCTGTCAACTCGAGGTAACGTGTACCCTTAGCTACAGTACCATAGAGAGTACCTGTCTGTGAACGAAGACCCTTACCCAAGTCCTCAAGACCTGCACCGATAACGAGACCGCCCTCAGAGAAAGCGCTCTGGCTACGACCGTAAACAATCTGGAGGAAGAGCTCGCGCATAGCTGTATTGATAGCATCGCAAACGAGGTCAGTGTTCAAAGCCTCAAGAATAGTCTTGCCTGGGAGAATCTCAGAAGCCATAGCAGCTGAGTGAGTCATACCAGTACAACCGATGGTCTCAACAAGAGCTTCCTGGATAACGCCTTCCTTGATGTTCAAAGAGAGCTTGCAAGCACCCTGCTGAGGAGCACACCAACCCACACCGTGAGTATAACCAGAGATGTCTTTGATCTCTTTTGCCTGAATCCATTTTCCCTCTTCAGGAATTGGAGCTGGTCCGTGGTTAGGACCCTTAGCGACAACGCACATGTTGTCTACTTCTTTAGAATAGATCATATTCGCTAAATTTTATATTAATGAATATATATAAGTATAAATCCTTATAGTAATTTCACTTTGTTTGCTGAAACATCTGTCTTACGACATGATTTCCGACCACAAAAGTACAAAAAAAATCCGGAAAATACCTAAAAATGAGTATTCTTTTTAACTCTTTAACCTAATATTTAGATTTTTTCTTGGGTTTATGCACAATTTCATGTATCTTTGCAAACCAAAAATAGCAATTTTTGTAGATTATGATCGAAGTTAAGATAAAGGATGCCGTGCTTCAGCAGGCTGCCGAAGCGGGCATGGACGATTTTGTGACGGCGTTTGTAGATGCCATCCGGGAGGCGATAGGCGGGGAGCTTACTGCCCAGAACATGGCTGAGCTGAACAGCGACCAGATTACGCTCCTGGCGTGGGACACCCTGCATGAGGAGATGATGGATGGGGGCATGATACAGCTCATCCACAACGGCTATGGCGCCTTCCTATGGAAGAATCCTACGGACAAGGCGTTCCGCAACTGGGGGCTGGTGGAGCTGTCGAAGCTCATCAAGAAGAGCCATTTCCTATATAAGAGCCATCATGAGGACATCGAGGGCGAGATGAGCGATGAGGAATTCATGGCGCTCTACGAGAAGTTTCCGGAATTTGATGATTTCGACGATGAATTCGTTGAAAATGAGGAGGAATGGACCAGCAGGGTGGCGTTCTACATCGATGAGCATATCGAGAACTTCGGAACGATAGTTTAATTGTTTAGTGTTTAATGATTACTTTTTAATTATTCATTATTCATTATAAATTATACATTATTATATATATATGAACAAGCAAGAACAGGAACTCCGAAAGAAGAGTCCGATACAGATACGCAACAAGAAGGCTTCGTTCGAATACTTCTTCGTTGACACCTATACCGCGGGCATCGTGCTCACGGGTACTGAGATTAAGTCTATCCGCGGTGGTAAGGCATCGCTGGTAGACTGTTACTGCGATTTCTATCAGGGCGAGCTCTGGGTGAAGGGAATGAACATCTCTCCCTACTTCTACGGCTCGTTCGGCAACCACGAGGCGCGCAGAGACCGCAAGCTGCTCCTTACCAAGCGCGAACTGCGCCGACTGGAAGAGGACAGCAAGCAGCCGGGCTTCACCATCGTCCCTACGCTCATCTTCATCGATGACAAGGGCCGTGCCAAGGTGGATATCGCCCTCTGTAAGGGTAAGAAGGAGTATGACAAGCGTCAGACTCTGAAGGAGAAAGAGGACAGAAGAGAAATGGATAGAGCCATTAAGCACTTTTAAGACTTTGAACGTTGAGATTTGAACGTTGAACTTTATGAAATGCATCTTTTAATGATGTTAGTCATTTCGGGCGGTTCTTTTCTCGATGTTTAAATACTCTTCATTATTTAAGTTTTTAGGATAATATGACAAATCATAAAGTTCAAAGTTCAAAGTTCAAAGCTCAATGTGAAAAGAAGATTCTGATTCTTGACGGTGCCATGGGTACGGAGATTCAGAAATATAATCTGACCGAGGATGACTTCCGAGGTGAGCGGTTCCGTGATGTACCGGGAATGATGAAGGGCAACAACGACATGCTCAACATCACCCGACCTGATGTCATCTCGGACATCTACCGACGCTACCTGGAGGCTGGCGCCGATATCATCACAGCCAATACCTTCTCGTGCCAGCGCATCTCGCAGGCGGATTATCACCTGGAAGACTGCGCCCGCGAGATGGCGTTCGAGGGCGCACGACTGGCGCGCATCGAATGTGATAAGTTTTCTACACCCGACAAGCCACGCTTCGTTGCCGGAGACGTGGGACCAACCAACAAGACTTGCTCCATGAGTCCGGACGTCAGCAACCCTGCCGCCCGCGAGATTACATACGATGAACTCTTCACCGATGTCTGCGAACAGGTGGATGGTCTCATAGAGGGTGGCGCGGACGTGATTCTCATCGAAACCATCTTTGATACGCTCAACTGCAAGGCGATGATTGATGCTGCCATCACCATGATGAAGAAGCATGGGGTGGAGCTGCCTATCATGATCAGTCTGACGGTGAGCGACCTGGCTGGAAGAACCCTGAGCGGTCAGACGGTGGATGCTTTCCTAGCCTCGCTCTCGCCTTATCCTATCTTCTCCGTGGGCATGAACTGCGCCTTCGGTGCGTCTCAGATGAAGCCGTTTATCGAGCATCTTGCCAAGGTGGCACCTTATTATATCAGTGCCCATCCTAATGCCGGCCTGCCTAACGAAATGGGCGAATATGACGAGACGGCTGAGTCGATGGCTCCGAAAATCGCCGAATTCATCGATGAAGGCATCGTGAACATCATCGGCGGCTGCTGTGGCACAAGTCCCGAATTCATCGCTCATTATGCCCGGTTGGCTGAAGGAAAGAAGCCGCATCAGGTGGTGGAGAAGCCTAAGTATATGTGGCTCTCGGGACTGGACCTCCTGCAGGTGGATGACTCCGTTCATCTGCCGGTGGACGCCAGCAGGTTCGTGAACGTGGGTGAGCGCTGTAACGTGGCTGGTAGCAGGAAGTTCCTGCGTTTGATTAATGAAAAAGGTTATGAGGAAGCCATCGGTATCGCACGCAAGCAGGTGGCTGACGGAGCTGCCGTGGTAGACGTCAATATGGACGACGGACTGCTGGATGCGAAGGCTGAGATGGTGAACTTCCTCAATATGATAGCGGCTGAGCCGGAGATAGCCAAGGTTCCGGTGATGATTGACTCCTCTAAATGGGAGGTGATCCTGGCTGGACTGAAATGCTGTCAGGGCAAGTGCATCGTCAATTCCATCTCGCTGAAGGAGGGTGAGGAGGTATTTCTCTCGCATGCCAGGGACGTGATGCGATATGGCGCTGCCGTGGTGGTGATGTGCTTCGATGAAGTGGGTCAGGCAACTACCTTTGAGCGCCGCATCGAGATAGCCGAGCGTGCTTACCGACTGCTGGTGGACAAGCTGGGCATGAATCCGCTCGACATCATCTTTGACCCTAACGTACTCGCCATCGCTACGGGTATGGAGGAACACGACAACTATGCCGTGGAATTCATCCGTGCCACCGAGTGGATTCATCAGAATCTGCCTGGGGCCCACGTGAGCGGTGGAGTCAGCAACCTCTCGTTCTCGTTCCGTGGCAATACCTATATCCGTGAAGCCATCCATTGCGTCTTCCTGCATCACGCCCAGAAAGTGGGCATGGACTTCGGTATCGTAAATGCCAAAGCCAGAATGGATTATGACAAGATACCTAAAGAACAGCTTGAACTCATCGAGGACGTGGTGCTGAACCGCAGAAAGGGTGCTGCCGATGACCTTATCGAGCTGGCTGCCGAAATCAAGGCGAAGGCAGATGCTGCCAAGGCAGCTGCCAAGGCTGGCGGTGCTCCGGTGAAGAAACCGGCGGCTCCGGAATGGAGAAAACAGCCTGTAGAAGAGCGGTTGAAGTATGCGCTGCAGAAGGGCATCACCGAGTTCCTGCAGCCGGATATCGACGAGGCTCTGCAGAAATATCCGCATGCCGTGAACGTTATCGAGGGTCCGCTGATGGACGGTATGAACCTTGTTGGCGAACTCTTCGGCAGGGGCGAAATGTTCCTGCCTCAGGTTGTGAAGACCGCACGTACGATGAAATCGGCGGTTTCTATCCTCCAGCCTCATATCGAGGCAGAGAAACAGGGTGGCAGCACCTCGGCTGGCAAGATACTGATGGCTACGGTGAAGGGCGACGTCCACGACATCGGCAAGAACATCGTATGCGTGGTGATGTCGTGCAACAACTTCGAAATCATCGACCTGGGCGTCATGGTTCCTGCAGAACAGATCGTGAAGAAGGCGATAGAGGAAAAGGTGGATGCCATAGGACTGAGCGGCCTGATTACGCCATCGCTCGAGGAGATGGTTCATGTGGCGAAGGAAATGCAGAAGGCGGGGCTTCGTATCCCTATCATGGTGGGTGGAGCCACGACGAGCGAGCTTCATGTGGCGCTGAAGATAGCCCCGGTTTACGACGGTCCGGTTATCTGGGTGAAGGATGCTTCGCTCAATGCCGGCATCTGCACCCGTTTCCTCAACGAGACCGAATGCCCTAAGTTCGTGGCAGAGCTGGATGAGCGCTATGAGCGCCTCCGCAACGAATATCACGAGCAGCAGGCCAAGATAGCATCGCTTGAAGAAGCAAGAAAGAACAAGCTGGAGCTGTTCTAAAAGATAAGAATACAAATGTTTTTAGGATAATTATGATCAAGACAGTTATTTTTGATATGGGTGGCGTTATCATCACCCTCGACGAGAATAAGGCAGGCAAACGTTTTGTTGAGTTGGGAATGAAGGAGTTTGCCGAGAAGATGGACCCCTACAAGCAGGTGGGCTTGAACGGCCAGCTGGAAGAGGGAAAAATCTCTGAAGAAGAATATCGCCGGATGGTGAGCGAAAAGCTGGGCAGAGAGGTGAGCTTCGAAGAGCTGCAGCACTGCTGGCTGGGCTATATGAAAGAGGTGCCAGCCCGCAATCTCATGGCGCTCAGAAAACTGAAGGAGCAGGGCTATCGCGTGGTGCTCCTCAGCAATACCAATCCCTACGTATCGGCTTGGGTAGACAGCGAGGCGTTCTCCGGCGACGGTCATCCTATCGGTGACTATTTTGATGCGATGTATCGCAGCTATGAGGTGAAATACATGAAGCCGGACGAGAACTTCTTCCGCTATGTGCTGGGGCAGGAGAAGACGATGCCCGAGGAATGTCTCTTCATCGATGACGGTCCACGTAACTGCTGCGCTGCCTCGGAACTGGGCTTGTTCACCTATTGTCCGCAGAACGGGGAAGACTGGTGCGACAAGATCTACGATTATCTGAAGTAACGTTTTGGGTATCGAATTGATGTAACAGTTTATGGTGATTATTTGCAGTCCGATTGCAAATAATTACCATTTTATTTTGCATTCTGCAATAAATGATGTACTTTTGCATTCGCAAATTTAAAATAACAAGACAATGGTTAAGAAAAAGAGATGGCATTGCTTGCCTGGACAGCCTCTTACTGAGCTCGACAAGCAGGTGATGTTTTGGGAAAATAAGGGTAAGCTGGTTCCTACCCGTGACTTGATTAAGACTCCTGAGCAGATTGAGGGCATCCGCAAGAGCGGTGTCGTCAATACCGGTTGTCTCGACGCTGTAGCCGAGATCATCCGTCCGGGTATCAATACACAGGAAATCGATGACCTTTGCATGCAGTACTGCAAGGATCATGATGCGATTCCTGCCTGCCTCAACTATGAAGGCTATCCTAAGAGCGTATGTACTTCTATCAACGAGGTGGTTTGCCATGGTATTCCTAAGGAAGAGGATGTGCTCGAAGAGGGCGACATCATCAATGTGGACATGACTACCATCGTGGACGGTTACTATGCTGATGCCAGCCGTATGTTTATCGTAGGCGGCAAGACTACTCCTGAGAAGGAGCAGCTGGTGCGCGTGGCTAAGGAGTGTCTGGAGATTGGTATGGAGGCTGCCAAGCCTTACAGCTTCGTAGGCGACATCGGCCATGCCATCGAGAAGCATTGCAGGAAGTATGGTTATGGCGTGGTTCGTGATCTTTGCGGTCACGGTGTAGGTTGCAAGTTCCATGAGGAACCTGAAGTGCTCCACTATGGTCATCGCGGTACCGGCATGCTGCTTGTTCCAGGTATGGTATTCACTATTGAGCCAATGATCAATATGGGAACCTGGCAGGTGTTCATCGATGCTGACGATCCATACGGATGGGAGGTTATCACCGGTGACGAGAAACCATCTGCACAGTGGGAGCATACCCTCGTGATGACAGAGACCGGTGTGGAGATTCTTACACATTAAAACAAGGGGCATGAGCCCGATAGAATTATGGAAGAAAAAAAGGATATATATATATTAGGTATAGAGAGCAGCTGCGACGATACCTCTGCCGCAGTGCTCAAGAACGGAGTATTGCTGAGCAATGTGACCGCTTCCCAGGAAGTTCACAGAGCTTACGGCGGTGTGGTACCTGAGCTGGCTTCACGCGCTCATCAGCAGAATGTGGTTCCTGTCGTAGACCAGGCCATCGCCCGTGCCGGCATCACGAAGGAAGATCTTTCTGCCGTAGCCTTCACCCGTGGTCCGGGATTGATGGGTTCGCTCCTCGTGGGTGTGAGCTTTGCCAAGGGTTTCGCCCGTTCGCTCAATATTCCAATGATTGACGTGAACCACCTGCAGGGTCATGTGATGGCGCATTTCATCAAGGAGAGCGATGACGACCAGAGTGCTCCTCCATTCCCATTCATCTGCCTCCTCGTGAGCGGTGGAAATTCGCAGATTGTGAAGGTGAACGCCTACAACGACATGGAAGTGCTCGGACAGACCATCGATGATGCGGCTGGCGAGGCTATCGACAAGTGTGCCAAGGTGCTGGAGTGGGGCTATCCGGGTGGTCCTATCGTAGACAAGTATGCCCGCCAGGGTAATCCGAAGGCTTTCAGCTTCTCTGAACCTCACATCCCTGGCTTGAACTACAGTTTCTCCGGCTTCAAGACCAGTTTCCTCTACAGTCTGCGCAAGTGGGTGGCTGCGGATCCTGACTTCGTAGAGAAGAACAAGTTCGACCTGGCTGCAAGCATCGAGTTTACCATCGTGGATATCCTGATGAAGAAGCTCCGCATGGCTGTGAAGCAGACGGGCATCAAGCATGTGGCTGTGGCTGGTGGCG
The DNA here is from genome assembly GCF_052116205.1 of Prevotella sp. Sow4_E9_plate. Classification (NCBI taxonomy): domain Bacteria; kingdom Pseudomonadati; phylum Bacteroidota; class Bacteroidia; order Bacteroidales; family Prevotellaceae; genus Prevotella; species Prevotella sp. Sow4_E9_plate. The sequence continues at coordinate 36,423 of NZ_JBQKLN010000007.1, forward strand.
TAAGTGCCAACAACGGTCTCCGCAATGCCTTCCGCGATCATGCCAAGCGCTTTGGCTGGACCATCTATATCCCTAAGTTCAGCTATACCACCGATAATGCGGCGATGATTGGCTGCGTGGGCACTTTCAAGTATCGTGACGGTGAGTTCGCTACCATCGATTTGCCGGCTTATTCAAAAGTAACGTTTAAGTAAGTTATACATTATATATTTGTATTTAGAATGGAATTTGAAACAAAGATATTGAGTAAGGGCATTCAGGAGATGCTCTACAACAGTGACAAGACAGTGGGTACAGCAGAGAGCTGCACAGGTGGTCGTATCGCCGAGGCAATCATCTCAGTACCAGGTGCCAGCAATTACTTCAAGGGTGGCGTAGTAAGCTATACCAACGAGGTGAAGGAGAATCTCCTGGGCGTGAGCCATGAGGTGCTGGAGGAGCAGACTGCCGTTTGCGAGGAAGTGGCTAGAGAGATGGTGCTGGGTACCATCAAGACCCTGAATGTAGACTTCGCCATTTCAGCCACAGGTTGCGCTGGTCCTACCGGTGGTACTCCAGCCATTCCAGTGGGAACTATCTATGTAGGTTATGGCAACAAGGATGACGTTCGCGTGGTAAAACTCACCGAAGATTTCGGACGGGACATCAACCTTGCAATTGCCACAAATACAGCGCTTAAGGGCATGCTGGATTTCCTCAAGGAACATGCAGAAGAACTGAAAAAAGAGGCATAAATTGCTAATTTTGGCAGATAAAGTATTAATAATCCTTAAAAGACACCGTTCTTTTAGGGATTATTTTGTTATTACCGAATTATTTTGTAATTTTGCACTCTGTTTGGAATAGGTAATAATTAACGAATTAGAAAATTAAAGATAGAAATGTCTAAGATTTGTCAAATTACAGGTAAGAAGGCACAGTTAGGTTGTAATGTGTCTCACTCAAAGCACCGTACAAAGAGAAGCTTTGACGTTAACCTCTTCAGCAAGAAATTCTACTATGTAGAGGAGGGTTGCTGGATTAGCCTCAAGATCAGTGCTGCTGGTCTTCGTCTTATTAACAAAGTAGGTCTTGACGCTGCACTTAATCAGGCAGTGAAGAAGGGCTATGTAGATTGGAAGGACATTAAAGTTATAGGAGAATAAATATCATGGCAAAGAAAGCAAAAGGTAATAGAGTACAGGTTATCCTCGAGTGCACTGAACATAAGAACAGTGGTATGCCAGGTACAAGTCGTTACGTGACTACTAAGAATCGTAAGAACACTCCTGAGCGTCTTGAGTTGATGAAGTACAACCCAATCCTTAAGAAGATGACTCTTCACAAGGAGATTAAGTAAGCTAGCTTACAAGTTTATAAACAATTTTATCAATTTTAATAGACTATGGCAAAGAAAGCGGTCGCTACCCTCCACGAAGGTAACATGGATGGTCGCGCATATACAAAGGTTATCAAGATGGTTAAGAGCCCTAAGACTGGTGCTTATGTTTTCGATGAGAAGATGGTACCTAACGAGGCTGTTAAGGATTTCTTCAAGGACTAATCTCAAGCTATTGAGTATTCAGTTCATCTGAAGAAGATATAAAATTTAAAAAGGATTGCATTCTTCATCATGAAGTTTGCAATCCTTTTTTTTTGTTTCCTATATTCTTGTTTCTATTTCTTCTTTACTCCTCTTACTGCTTCGCTTTCCAGCGGGTTCTCAGGCCAGAAATGCTTCGGATATCGGCGCTTGAGCTCCTTGCGCACTTCGAAGTAGGTTCCTTCCCAGAAACTGTGGAGATCCTGAGTCAACTGCACCGGCTTGAATCCAGGTGAAAGCAACTCCATCAGCAGCGGCTGCTTGCCATCATTCACCGTCGGCGTCTCTGTCATTCCGAAGCATTCCTGCAGACGCACACTCAGAACAGGGGCTTCTGCGCCCTGGCGGTAGTCGATGCGGATGTTGCTGCCCGAAGGAACACGGAGGTGGGTAGGGGCGAGGCGCTCTATCTCCTGCTGAACATCGTATGGGATGAGTGCCCACAAGGCTTCCTCAAGATTGATTTTCTTCATCTCGCTGATGCTGGTCCTCACGCGCCCTGCATCCTCCAGATAGAAAGGGAGCCAGTCGGCAGCGGTCGATAGGAGTTTTTCTGTTGAAAGGTCGGGTATCTCCAATTCGGGATGCCATTCGCTCACCTTCGCTACACGTCGCTGCAGGCGCTGTACGCTTTCGTTCCAGTCGAACATGCTGAGTCCGTCTTTTCTGGCTGCGGTACAGATGATATCGATGATCTGCTGCTTATCCGCATTCTGAATCGGCTTGCTGTCAATCACCAGCTTGCCTATGCGTTGTTCCATCTGCATCTTCACCATTCCTGCTTTACTGTCCCAGGAGATGTTTTCAACCTCCGTAAATGGCAGGTCTCTGACAGCGACGGGAGCGCAGAGGAAAACTTTTCCTTTGCCACCGGCATCGTTACCGGAAGCAGATTTACCGGAAACAGATTTGCCGGATGCAGATTCGTTGCAGCTGGCAGAATTGAGCGAAGCGATGGCTATCCATTCCTGTGCAGACATCGCATCAGACTTGTCGATGAAGACCGTATTGCCGTTTGCCATGCGAAAATTGCCAATATTATCCACCGCCCTGGCGATGCGCTCCGGATAAGCCTGGGCTATCAGACTGCCCACTTCCTCAGCATCTATCTCTCCATTATCTTCCTTGATTCTAAGCATTCTGCGGTATTCCTGCGCAATCTGTGCGATGCGGTTCCATCTTCCCAGATTCGATTTCCTGCGCTGCGAACGAAGGATGGAGATTCTTAAGGCGATATCCGTATCAGAAGATTCGCTCATCGGGTCTTTCTCTTCCAATAGCGCTGCAATATCGCAGGCCAAAGCTGCAGAATTTCTGTTCAGCATCATGCGGGCAATGCGTGGATGACAGGGTAGGGATGCCATTTCCTTGCCAAGAGCTGTGATGCTTCCATCTTCCCGAATGGCTCTGAGAGAAACGAGTAAACTCTTTGCTGACAGCAGATTAGCGGTAGGTGGCTGAGTGAACCAGGGTAGGGATTCAGGGTTGTTTTCTCCAAAGGCAGCAATATCCAGAACCATTGAAGCGAGATCTGCATCTTCTATTTCCGGACGGCGCTGATCTTCCATCAGATGTTCTGAGGTCTGCGTCCAGAGACGGTAGCAGATACCTTCAGCTACTCGTCCGGCACGACCTCTTCGCTGGGTAGCCATATCCTTGCTGATTCGTACAGTCTTCAGCTGGCTGAGTCCGGTTCGGTTATCATAGACCAGCTTTCTGCAGAGTCCGGAATCAACCACGATTCTCACGCCCTCAATAGTAAGCGAAGTTTCGGCGATAGGGGTTGCAAGAACGATTTTTCGGCTTCCTTCCTGTGAGGGAGCAATGGCGCTTCGCTGCTTCTCCGGCGAGAGATTGCCGTAAAGCGGATAGACGGTTGTGGCTGCCCACATATTATCAGCAGAAGAATCATCAGCCTTGGCTATTATCCCGTTTAACATTTCTTCGCATTTCAGGATTTCTCCCTGGCCAGGAAGAAACGCCAGAATATCGCCTTGATGATCGTGATGGGCCCTGACAATCGTGGCAACCATCTCCTGAACCATATCGTATGTGTTGACATCATCGGCTGCATAGACGGTTTCTACCGGAAACATCTTACCTTGGCTTTCTATGAGTGGTGCCCGGAGCGTTTGGCAAATGGCGGTTGTATCAATCGTTGCAGACATGATAACCAACTTTAAATCCGGTCGGATAATCTCCTGAGCTTGTCGGGTCAAGGCAAGCGCCAGATCTGAATTGATACTTCGCTCATGAAATTCGTCAAAGATGACGATGCTGACGCCATCCAACGTGGGATCATTCACCAGCATACGCGTGAGGATTCCTTCAGTGAGAACTTCGATGCGAGTATCTTTAGACGTCTTATTTTCGAAGCGTACGCGATAGCCAACCGTCTTGCCAACAGATTCGCCCAAAATACTGGCCATTCGTTCAGCTATCTGACGAGCAGCCAGCCGGCGCGGTTCCAACATGAGAATCTTGCCATTGCATGCGTTGAGAATGGTAAGTGGCAGCAAGGTTGATTTGCCGGCACCAGGTGGTGCAGTAATGACGAGATTGGATGATTCCGCCAATTTCTGATTGACTGCATCGGCAATCTGGTATGCAGGCAAATTTCCTGCCTGACTGAAAAGTCTATCAGTGTTCATATCGTTTATACTAATCTAAAATTACATTCTGCAAAGGTACAAAGAAATCCGTAAATAACATATTGGTTTTGTTTTTTTTATTACTTTATATTATCTCTATCTTGAAATATTAACGTGTATTATGATAAATAGACGTTTTCGGAAAGTATAATTTGCATAAAATAATTTGGTCAATACAAAATAATATTGTACTTTTGCGTTCGTAATAAACATATAAGCGTTGACAATAAAAATAAAGAGAATAAGATTATGAAATTCATAGGAATTATACCAGCAAGATACGCCTCTACGCGTTTCCCTGGCAAGCCGCTCGCCATGTTGGGTGGCAAGCCAGTTATACAGCATGTTTATGAAAAAGTGGCTGCAGTACTGGAAGAAGCATACGTTGCCACTGACGACGAACGCATCTTCAAGGCTGTTGAAGCATTTGGCGGCAAGGCTGTCATGACCCGCACCGACCATAAGAGCGGTACCGACCGCATCGAAGAAGCTATCGAGAAGATTGGCGGCGACTGGGACGTTATCGTAAACGTTCAGGGAGATGAACCTTTTGTTGCTAAGAGTCAGCTGGATACCATCTGTCATTGCTTCGACGACCCAACCACTCAGATTGCTACATTGGGCAAGGCTTTCACCTCGATGGAAGCTGTTGAGAATCCAAATAGTCCAAAGATTGCTGTCAGCAATCAGGGCTTTGCTCTCTACTTCTCGCGCAGTGTAATTCCTTACGTTCGTGGCAAGGAACGCAAGGATTGGCTTAGCCATTTCCCTTATCTCAAGCACCTGGGCATCTATGCCTATCGCAAGGATGTGCTCAGAGAAGTGACCCAGTTGCCACAGAGTTCGCTGGAGATTGCGGAGAGTCTGGAGCAGCTCAGATGGTTGCAGAACGGCTATAAGATTAAGGTGGGAACTACAGACGTAGAGACCGTAGGTATCGATACCCCGGAAGACTTGCAGAGAGCAGAGGAATTTCTCAAGGAGCAGGCGGAATAAAACAATATTACCTATTATATAATAGGTTAAGTATCAAGTATATAAATAGTCAGGTAAAGTATCAAGGCAATGAACAAGATAGAGTCTATCGTCAGGAAATTCATCATCCACCACAATCTTTTTAAAAGTCGTGGCAGATATATAGTTGCCCTATCAGGTGGAGCCGACAGCGTGGCGTTGCTCTTTATCTTGCAACAACTGGGAGTGAGCGTAAGCGCTGCCCATTGCAATTTTCATCTGCGTGGTGAAGAGAGCGAGCGCGATGAACAATTCTGCGTCAATCTTTGCGAAAGGCTCGGAATAACGTTGCATCGCATTCATTTCGATACTCAGTTTTACGCCTGTCAGCACAAAGTGAGCATCGAGATGGCTGCCCGCGACCTGCGTTATCGATATTTTGCCCAACTGGCTAAGGATATTGAAGCCGATGGCATCTGTGTGGCTCATCACCGGGATGACAACGTAGAAACAGTTATTCTTAACCTGCTCAGAGGCAGTGGCGTGGATGGACTGGCTGGCATTGCTCCCAAGAATGGAAACATCCTTCGCCCCCTACTCTGCATCAGCCGTCAGGATATTCTAGACTATCTCCAGTTGCAAGGGCAGGATTATGTAACCGATTCTACCAATCTGGAGGATGATGCTCTGCGCAACAGAATCCGCCATCACGTGATTCCATTACTCGAAACAATCAATCCGGCTGCCAAGGAGAACATCGACCAGACTGCAAAATATCTGAGGCAGGCGAAAACGATGCTGGAGGGATTGATGAATCATGATAGAGCTGATGCAGGTGTTGTCAAGGATTCTTGCAATGAAGGATCGGCAGATGAGCATGTGATTTGCCTGCAGAAGCAACCTATTATGAAAGCTTCTTCCCCTGAATTCATGCTTCATAGCGAACTGGGAAAATATGGTTTTCATGGTGATGTGATTGATGATATTTATGAGAGTCTGGTTGCCAAGGACGGTGGCGTGGGAAAGCTCTGGAAGAATGGCAGTTATATGGTTGCCATCGATAGAAATCAATTGTTGGTTACGGCTTTGGCTGATTTGGATACCATTCAGAGTGAACGCCCGTTCCGCTTGCCGGAAGAAGGTAATTACAACTTAGGAAAAAGCTTGAAGATAAAACTTCATTGCTATCCACGGACTGCTGACTTCACTCCAAGCAAGAGAAGTCTGCTGGTGACGCTTGATGCAGATAAAGTAAGCTTTCCACTTACCTATCGCCTATGCGAAAAGGGGGACCGGTTCTACCCTTTCGGTATGAAAGGAAGTAAATTGGTAAGCGATTATCTTACCGACCGCAAACGGAATGTGGTACAGAAGATGGGGCAACATGTCATTACCGACAGCCAGGGCGAAATCGTATGGCTGGTAGGTGAAAGAACTTCTGACAGGAGCAAGATAACAGATCAAACCCAAAAAATTTTGGAAATAGAACTTGTGCAGAATAATGAAAAACAATAGAATCAAGGGCTTCAGCATTGCTGGAGCCCTGTTGGTAGTCATATTAGCAGCGCTGGGATATTGGATATATTATTGTCTCAATCCCAGCAGAGAGAGAGTAATGGCGGCAAGAGCCACTATCAAGGCTTATTCGCATTACGAACTGAGACAAGACGGCAAGCTGGTCTTATGCTTTGATGAGGATACGGTAAGCCTGGCAGCCAACTTTATGAACCGATGGACTCTCATACCTTCGTGTGGGGGCAGACTGGCTGCTGCATACAATAGCAGCATCAGTAAAAGCTGCTATCAGAAGGTGGATGCAGATACTCTCCTGAAAGAAAAAGTTGATTCGCTTGATAGCGTATATACTGACTCAAAATGGAAGGTTGGAGAGTTGAATTATTATTTACATTCTCACTCCGTTCAAGACCTCGGATATAACCCAATAAGCGGCTATACTCAGCGGGAAATCATCTTACGAGATTCTGCAAGAAAAATGCTTGATTCACTGAAACAAATCCGAAAGAAAGGACATGTGAAACTGGTGCGCTGCATAAGTTACAAGGCGTTTTTCAGGCAGGCTGACGGCAAGTGGGCAAGCGAATCTTGTGAACTTTTGAAAGCCATGGACGGCAGGAATACGGCTGGTCTTCATCTCTTCCGGTTAACTTCAGAAACGACTCCGGATGGTGTTGCCGCACTCTCTCCTCGCCTTGCCTCATCGCTTGCCAAGACACATGGAACAACCCTTCGCCGTTCTATCAACTATAAGCTGAAACCGGATTCGCTCGGCTACTATGAAGGGGCGTTTGACAGTCTTTATCAAGCAAACGGATATGGCAGATGGCAGGCGTATGACGGAACTTATTATGAAGGTGAATGGCAGAATGGAGTCCGACAAGGCTGGGGATTCAGCATCGCTCCAAGAAAGCCACTTCGTGTAGGTGAATGGAAAAATGACAGATATAAAGGAGAGCGACTGGTCTATACTTCCGAGCGTATCTATGGTATCGACATCTCCAAATATCAACATGGAAAAGGAAGAAAGAAATATCCAATCAACTGGGACCGTCTGCGCATCACGCATCTGGGCAGACTGAGTAAGAAAACGGTATCAGGAGCAGTCAACTTCCCTATCCGTTACATCTATATCAAGAGTACGGAAGGTGCCTCGCTATTGAATCCCTATTACAGGAAGGACTACCTGGCAGCCAAGGCTCATGGATTCAAGGTTGGCAGTTATCACTTCTTCAGTACAATTTCGCCAGCAGCCCAGCAGGCGCATTATTTTCTGAAGCACAGCTATATACGCAAAGGCGACTTTCCACCAGTGCTGGATGTGGAGCCTCTGCCCAGCCAGATCAGAAAAATGGGTGGTGCAGGTGTGCTCTTCAGCCGGGTAAGAACATGGCTAAGAATCGTGGAGAGAGCTACGGGTACCAAGCCGATACTCTACATCAGTCAGATATTCGTAAACCGCTATCTATCAATGGCTCCGGATCTTAAACATAACTATCTGGTATGGATAGCAAGGTATGGAGAATATAAGCCCGACATTCATCTTGTTTACTGGCAACTCTGTCCAGATGGACGTGTGGCTGGCATCAGAGGCGAGGTAGATATCAATGTTTTTAATGGCTATAAAGACGCCTTTATGAAATTCTCTCAGAATGAGACAGTTAAATAATTATGTTAAAGTAAGTTATTAAAAGTAACAACGTATCGATTTTTTTGCTATATTCGCACTTAAATGGGTGTAACTAAAAGAAAATATAGCAGATATGAGACAACTTAAGATACAGAAAAGTATAACAAATCGTAATAGTGAGGCGCTCGACAAGTATCTTGTTGAGATAGGTCGTGCGCCCATGATTTCTATCGATGAGGAAATAGAACTGGCTCAGATTATCCGTAAGGGAGGTAGAGCTGGCGAAAGAGCTAAGAATAGATTGGTAGAAGCCAACCTGCGCTTTGTGGTGTCTGTAGCTAAACAATACCAGCATCAGGGATTGACACTTACCGACCTGATTGATGAAGGAAACATCGGACTTATCAAGGCGGCTGAACGATTTGATGAAACGAGAGGTTTTAAGTTTATATCCTATGCGGTATGGTGGGTTCGTCAGAGTATTTTGCAGGCTATAGCTGAACAGAGTCGTATCGTCAGACTGCCTCTCAACCAGGTAGGTTCACTGAATAAGGTAAATCAGGAAATCAACAAGTTCGAACAGGAGAATCTGCGTAAGCCAAGCGTGCAGGAAATTTCAGATAGAACGGGTGTTGACGAAGACAAGATAGCCCAGAGCATGATGGCGAGTGGTCATCATGTAAGTATTGATGCCCCATTCGGATCTGATGATGACGATAATGCCATGGTTGACGTGATGTCGAGTGGTGATGATAGCCGTACAGACAAAGGCGTTGATCATGAAAGTATGGCTCAGGAATTGAGAGCTGTTCTTGATAAGGTCTTGAAGGAAAGAGAACGCAAAATCCTGTGTGCATGCTATGGCATCGGAGAAACCGAAAAGGGTTTGGAAGAGATTGGCGACAAGATGGGATTAACGCGTGAACGTGTTCGCCAAATACGCGAAAAAAGCATTACAAAGTTGCGTGAATCCGGAAATATAAAAATTCTTGCAAAATATCTAGGTTAAAATTTGGATATTTGCGCAGATATAGTTAACTTTGCAATCGGGTACAGACTGTTCTGTTCCCGATTTTTTTATTTGTATGAAGAAATATCTATTATGCCTCTTGTTCTTCACGCTGCTGCCTTGTTGGGCTTGTGCCAGAAGATCGTCACCGAAAGACGCCTATGCTGATTCGGTGATGCATTTGATATTTCGATATGCCCAGACGGTGGATACTACAGGTAGAGCAGCTCATACCTCTTGCGCATATACAAAATTCCAACTTCGTACAAATCGGCGTAATGCCCTGCTCATGCTTGTTCCAACCATGTATGCTGTGGCTCACGGAGGTGGAAGAAAGTTCATCAGCGAGTATTACAACCGGATGAGTCATGATGCTAATGGTCAGTTGATAAACAAGCGCATTCTTGGCATCAGTACCATTCCGCACAGGAGTCGAACGATGGAACAGGCGTTGAGATACATGACTCCAAATGTGTATGAAGAAAATCTCTTTCAGGAGAACATCCTCTCCCCTTTCCATCGGTCCAATCGGATATATTACAAGTATTCGGTCACTCCTCTCCCCTTTGGCATGGCTCAGGTTTACGCTTATCCAAGAATCAGGAATACGCAGACGGTACTTACCAGGGCGATTGTTGACAGCAAGACCGGAAAAATCAGTATGGTTGATTTTGAAGGTGAATATGATATGACCCGCTTCTTCATCTCTGTGAAGATGGGAGCGGAAGGCTTTAAGTCGCTGGTTCCAAAAAGATGTGATATGAGAGCAAATTTCCGGTTCCTTGGCAATAAGATTGTTGGAAGGTATGTTACGGTATATGATTTGCCCGATTTACAGGCTGATTCGCTCAAGCAATTATCTGATACGGCTATCATGGCAAGAGTGAGACCGGAGGAATTAAACCTGGACGAAGAGAGTCTTTATCAATCTTACTACAAGAATAAGAACATCAAGAATACTTTAGCTCATAAGGAAAATGATTTTGTAAAAAATGTGCTTTGGGATATGGTAGGCGATAATATGCTGAACCGTATTTCTCAAGATTTCGGTAAGGAAAATCAGGGCTATTTCAAGCTGAGTCCTATCTTTAATCCGCTCTATATGGGCTACTCTGAACGCAAGGGATTGGTATATAAGTTCGACCTGAGAACGCAATATGCTTTCGATCACAACTTTCTGCTCAGTTTGCAATTCAAGGGCGGATATAGTATGCGACAGCATCGTTTCTATTTCCGCTTGCCTTTTATCTTTAGATATAACAACCTTCATGAAGGTTATCTCAAGGCAGAAATGGGTAATGGTAACCATATCACAACCAATCTGGTGGCACGGAAGTTTGTTGATATGGATACACCGACAGATACCATCAGCAATTATGAGTTCAAGAACGATTATCTGAAGATAACCAACCATTGGCGTTTCAACCAGCATCTGGCATTTGAAGTGGGTCTGGTTAACCATAAGCGTCTGGCTGTAAATCCGACGTTTTATACATCCCACGGCTATCCTTCATGCTATAAGTCGTCCGCCCCAGCCATTGGCATACAATGGTCGCCTAAAGGGAAGCGTGGCCCCGTTCTCACTCTGGACTATGAACGTGGTATCAAGGGTCTGTTTGGCTCCAATATCGAATATGAACGGGTAGAAATGGATGCTCAGAGTATTTTCTATTCCTCCCGTCGCCGCTCCTACTCGCTTAGAGTGGGTACGGGCTTCTATACCAAAAAAGGCGATCATTGGGATTTTGTAGACTACACAAATTTCCATGACAATAACATACCAGGAGGCTGGAATGATGACTGGAGCGGAGAGTTCGAACTGCTCAGTTCTCAATGGTATAATGCCAGCGATTATTACGCCCGCACCAATTTTACATACGAAGCGCCGATGCTGGCAGTGGCATGGGTTCCGCTGATAGGAAGATTCATAGAGAAGGAAAGGCTATACATCAGTTCCCTTGTTGTCCGTCATCTGCATCCTTATTCGGAATTAGGATATGGAGTTACTACCCGACTGATGACTTTGGGTGTCTTCGCAGCATTCCATAATGCTTCATTTGATGGTATCGGTTGCCGCTTCGGCTTCGAACTGTTCAGAAATTGGTAAACTGTTTAAAACTTAAAAATAAGATAAAATTCAACGTTATATATGAATTCACAATTAACTGTATATAAGGCAAGTGCAGGATCGGGCAAGACCTTCACTCTCGCCAAAGAATACATGACTCTCGTGATAGAGAATCCGATGGCTTATCGCACCATTCTCGCTGTGACCTTTACCAACAAGGCAACAGAAGAGATGAAGATGCGTATATTGAGTCAGCTCTATGGTATTGCGCAGGGACTGGAAGAATCGAATGGCTATCTTGAGCAAATCAAGATTGCCTTGCCCCATCTTTCAGAAGGAATAATAAGAAAGAATGCAGCAGAAGCCCTGAGACTCCTCTTGCATAACTACAATTACTTCCGCGTACAGACCATTGATACTTTTTTTCAGGGGGTATTGCGTAATCTGGCTCGAGAACTGGATCTCACAGCTAATCTGCGTATTGGATTGAACGATTATCAGGTAGAACAGCAGGCTGTGGATGAACTGATAGAAAGTTTAACCAGTACTGACCGTCTACTCTTCTGGATCTTGGATTACATTCAGGAAAGTATTGACGATGATAGAAGTTGGAATGTAATAGGCCCCATCAAGAAATTTGGTGAGAATATCTTCAAGGATTACTATAAGGAAAATTCTGATGCTCTGAATCAGTGCATGTCAAAGGAAGGATTCTTCAAGGAATTTACTGCCAAGATGAAAGAAATCAGAAGCCAGGCAAGAGAGAAGCTGCAGGAGATTGCCGCAACTTTCTTTGATAGTCTTGAAGAAGGTGGATATACTGCTGATGATCTGGCTGGAAAAACCAGGGGAATCTGGAGCTATTTCAATAAGTTGAAGAATGGCAAATATGATGAAGATGACTTGATAAACGCCACCTTCCATAAATGTTATGAAAGTCCGGAGGCTTGGGTCAAGAAAAGCGATGTAAAGGAACAGTCACCTCTGTTTATGTTTGTATCTGATAAGCTTTATCCTATCTTGAAATTCTCGGAAGAGAAAAGACCGGAATGGGTGAAGGACTACAAGAGCGCTACCCTTACGATGAAGCATCTCAACCAGTTGCGCCTGCTGGGTAGCATCGACCAGAAAGTGAGAGAACTGAACCAGATAGCCAACCGTTTCCTGTTGAGTGATACTCAGACTCTGCTTCATGCTTTGGTTGAAGACAGCGACTCGCCTTTTATCTTTGAAAAGATAGGAACTCAACTTGATCATGTGATGATAGATGAGTTCCAGGACACCAGTACCATACAATGGCAGAATTTCAAGGTTCTGCTGGAGGAAACCATGAGCAGGGAAAATGCGGGAAATCTCATCGTGGGAGACGTAAAGCAGAGTATCTATAGATGGAGATCGGGTGATTGGCGATTACTCAATAATATCGAGAATGAGTTTGGTGGAACCAAGTCGCTCGAAATGAAAACTCTTGATACCAATTATCGCTCAGACCGCAACATCATCGCCTTCAATAATGCTTTCTTTGTAGAAGCAGCCAAGCAGGAGTGTGAGTTGCTGAAAGACTCTAACCAGGAACAGGTAAAACAATTGGTAAATGCTTATGCCGATGTTTGTCAGAAAGTACCAGAGAAGAAGGGCAAAAAGGGATATGTAGAAGTGCAGTTGCTTGGAGGAGAAGACATCACGGAAAGCATGATGAAGCAGTCGCTGGAAATAGCAACTGAGCTCACGGCTATGGGTGTTCCAGCTAATAAGATTGCCATTCTGGTGCGCAGCAATAAAGCCATTCAGGATATTGCTGCCTATTTTATGGAGAATTCAGATTTTCTGATGGTCTCAGATGAGGCTTTCCGACTGGATGCTTCCCAAGCTGTTTCTACCCTCATTGTGGCATTGCGCCTCATGGCTTGTCCGGATGATGCCATTGCAAAGGCTACCCTCGCCAAATATGCAATCAAGTATCTGAGGGATCCTCATTTGGTTGAAACATTATTGGAACAGCGTTCTACCTTGCTGGAAAAACCGCTCTTTGAGCTTACGGAGATTCTTTATGCTACCTTGGGGATGAATAAGGTAAAGGATATGAAGAAACAAAGCGCTTATGTCTGTGCTTTCTATGACAAGATGAACGAATATCTGGTAGACAACAGCAGCGATATAGATGCCTTTCTCAAGGAATGGGACAATACCATTCATGAGAAAAGTATTCATTGTGATGGAATTAACGGAATCAGACTTATCACCATCCATAAGAGTAAAGGATTGGAATTTGATTATGTAATCATGCCTTTCTGCGACTGGAAACTGGAAAAAATGAATACTATCTGGTGTGAGCCACAGGAGGAACCATTCAATGAACTGCCCCTCGTACCGGTAGACTTCAATGCAAAAGCCATGATGCAATCCATCTATGAGGGGGATTATCATCATGAGCATCTCCAGAATGTTGTTGACAATCTAAATCTGCTTTATGTTGCCTTTACCCGTGCCAGCCATAGTCTGTTTGTATTGGGTAAGCGAGGCAATCAGAACAGTCGCGCATACTTGATAGAATCGGTTCTTCAGAATGTAGCCAGGAATTTGGAGAGTACTGGGGTTCCTGTAGAATTATCGGGAATAGGATCTGAGTCTTCTGAAGATATCAACTTCTCTTACGGTGAACTCATCGTAGAAGAAGAAAATCACGAAGAGAAGAAAGAATCGGAGAACGTCTTCATGAAAGATGAGAAACCGACAGATATCGTACTTTGTGCTAATCCGGATTTGCCGGAATTCAAGCAGAGTAATAAGAGTCGCGACTTTGTAGAGGGTGATGAAGCTGAAGAACAGCAGAAGTTCTACATCAAAATGGGTACGGTATTGCATAGCATTTTTTCTACTATCAAGACTTCAGCCGATGTAGAAAGTGCCCTCAAACAATTGGAAATAGATGGTATTCTCTACGATGACAACGTATCCAATGAAAGATTGGAAAAGATGATTAAGCAGCGCCTTGCCTCTCCTCAGGTAAAAGACTGGTTCTCTGACCGCTGGAGAGTATTGAACGAATGCTCTATCGTGAAATATGTGGATGGAAAAGCTGTTAAGTTCCGACCAGACCGAGTGATGAGAGACGAGAATGAAACGATAGTTGTTGACTTCAAGTTTGGTAAACCAAAGGAAGAACATCAGGAACAGGTTCGTGGATATATGAACTTGTTGCGTGAAATGGGATACCAGAATATCACCGGTTATCTTTGGTATGTTTATCCCAACAAGGTCGTTGAAGTAAGATAATAATTTTGACAAAATAAGTTTTTGATACTCAAAACTAGAAATAAAAGTAAAGCTATGGTACCATTTCTTAAATCAGTAGCAAGAGATTTGAGAGAGAAATATGGCAGGGACATGAGCGACATCGTTGTCGTCTTCCCTAACAAACGTGCCTCTCTCTTTCTGGATACCTATCTTGCAGAAATTGAACATGAGGCTATATGGTCTCCTTCATATATAACTATCAGTGAATTGTTCCGACAGAACAGTCCACTGAAGGTTGCTGACCCTATCAAGCTGGTATGCGATTTGCATAAATCATTTGTGAAATGTACTGAGATTGATGAAACTCTTGACCATTTTTACGGTTGGGGTCAGATGCTCATTACCGATTTTGACGATATTGATAAAAATATGGCAGATGCGCAACTGGTGTTCTCCAACTTAAAAGATATTCATGAGCTTGATGATATCTCCTATCTGACTGATGATCAGAAAAAGATGATTCAGAGGTTCTTCAGTAATTTTTCGGAAGACCACAATTCGGAATTGAAAAAGCGATTTCTCCAATTATGGAGTCATTTCCTCGATATCTACAACGATTTCAACAGTCGTCTCGCTCAGCAGGGGCTTGCCTATGAAGGTGCGCTTTATCGCCAGGTAGTGACTGATGAAAATCTCAAATTTGAACACAAGAAGTATGTTTTCGTCGGCTTTAATATGTTGCAGAAGGTAGAGATGCAATTATGCTACAGGTTGATGAAAGAAGAAAAGGCTGTCTTCTATTGGGATTATGACAAGGCTTATATGGATAACAACCATGAAGCGGGTCATTATATTCGCCAGAATCTGAAGTATTTTCCGAACGAACTTGACGCCGATTCTGACAAAAGCAAGCTGGAAGCAAATGAAAACGGAAACGAGTCTGGTCAATCTGCGGAGAACATATATAATAATTTATCCAGGAAGAAGAGAATCAACTATTTTTCTGCTCCAACAGAGAATGTTCAGGCTAGATTCGTACATACCTGGCTAAAAGAGAACGGGTTGTGCAAGGAGACTGGCAATGTGGCTATTGTTCTTGCTGACGAAAGCTTACTCCCTACTGTTTTACATTCTCTCCCAAAGGAGGTAGAACATGTGAATATAACAATCGGATATCCTTTGCAGCAGACGCCTTTCTACAGTCTGATTCAGCAGCTTATCCAATTGCAGGGCATCGGGCATCCTAAGGCTAGCAATACTTATCGCCTGCATCAGGTTCTTGCCACCCTGCGCCATCCTTATGCCCGTTATATTTCGCAGCTCAACCTACAGGTTATCGAGCAGTTGGAATCAAGGAAGACGTTCTATCCAGATAGAAGTACACTCATCATGAATGAGGATGAAGGACTCGCCATATTGTTCAGAGATATAGATAAGGTTGAGAATCTTGATGAGTATAATATGGGATTGCTAAACTATCTGATAGATATCCTCAAACAGATTGGCTATAACACGAAGCAGCAGAATGTGGACCAGCTTTTCCAGGAGTCTCTTTTCCGTTCTTATACTGTAATCAATCGTCTGAGAGGACTTGTAGAAAGTGGCGATTTAAAGGTTGATACAATAACCTTGGAGCGCTTGATTCTGCAATTGTTCCAGACAACCAGCATCCCATTTCATGGCGAACCAGCTGTAGGTATTCAGATTATGGGAGTCTTGGAAACCCGAAATCTCGATTTCGATTATATGCTAGTCTTATCATGTAATGAAGGAAAGTGGCCAAAGGGTGTCAACGATGCTTCGTTTATACCTTATTCTATAAGAAAAGCTTACGGGTTGACGACCATTGACAATAAAGTAGCTATCTCTGCATACTATTTCTATCGCATGATACAGCGTTGCCAACATTTGACATTCACCTATAATAATGCTACAGAAGAAGGACAGACTGGCGAAATGAGTCGCTTTATGTTGCAGTTGATGATAGAAGGAAAGAATACTGTACACCGTCATTCATTCAAACTCGGTCAGACTCCTTGTCGCGATGAATATAAAGAAGTAGATAAGACAGAAACAATATGGGAAAAACTGAATGAACATTGGAAAATATCTCCTACTTTCATCAATACTTACATGAGATGCGAAAAGCGTTTCTACTATAGATATATAGAGAAACTGGAAGAGCCAGATCTCATTGATGAAGACGAGATAGACAACCGGATATTCGGAAATATATTCCATCGTGCCGCCCAACTTATATACCTGCAGTTTGCCCCAAAATCTGCAGTCAAGCTGGATAAGGATGGTAAGGAACAGCTCATCCACCCTATCATCATCACAAAGGCCGATTTTGAGAATGCCATTAAAAACGAAGCCTTGATTTATCGTATAGTAGATCAGGCTTTCCGTGAAGAGCTGTTCAAGGTTAGCAGTAATGGTTATCAGCCAAAGTATAATGGACTGCAACTTATCAACAGAGAGGTGATAGCCAATTATCTGAAGCAGTTATTGGTTATAGATTGTCGTCAGGCACCATTTACTGTTATCGGTTTGGAGATACCGATAGAAACAAGGTTTGTCCTGCCTACTTCCTGTGGTGATAAGAATATTACCCTATCAGGATTTATCGACAGGTTGGATTCCGTTGCAGCAAATGGCAAACCAGGATTGGAAAATATGGCAGAGAAGATTCGTGTCATCGACTATAAAACAGGTAGAGCACCCGTTTCTCATCCTGCTGAAATTGCAGAGGTGTTCAATCCGGAGATGCTGCGCAAGCATACTGACTACTATCTGCAGACCATCCTCTATGCCTTGATTGTAAGTCAGTCCACTTCTCTCAATCCAGCTAAGGACCCGGTATCGCCAGGACTTCTTTTTATTCAGAATGCAAGAGCAGAAGATTACGATCCGACGCTGAAACTTGGCAGAGGTAGTTATATAGAGAATGTAGCAGATTATAAGGATGAATTTTGGGAGGGTATCATGAAAATCCTCTCTGATATATTCAATAAAGAATTGCCTTTCCGCCCAACCGCTGATAAAGAAAGATGTGCTGCATGTCCTTATGCTGGTCTTTGTAAGTAAGAATATGGAAAAAGGATACTTTTTGAATAAAAAACGGAGAAAAATTTGTAAGATTCAATTTTTCTCTGTATTTTTGCAGAAAAGAAACCTTCTTTTGAAGAGAAGGACTTGTTGTTACTAAAAAATGAATATATTATGACAGAAAAAGAATGCAATATATTGGTTAGTGAAAACCAGAACTACGTAAAGGCTGTCGCCAATCAGTTCCGTGGTAAGGGAATGGAATTTGATGATTTGGTGAGCGAAGGAACGCTTGCCATGATTACCGCAGCACAGAAGTTTGATGCTTCCCGTGGTACCAGATTTGTTTCATATGCAGCTCCTTTCATCCGACAAGCCATGCAGGAGGCTGTTGATAAGCAGACGGCACTTTATCGGATACCAAAAGATCAGAAGAAGTATGCACCTCGCAATGCCAGCAAGGCTGTGTCTATCGACCAGCCAATAAGCGAGGGAAATCCATACACACTTCTTGATATATTGGTGAATCAGGATGTGAATATGGCTGATGATAATGTAGCTTTCCAGCAAATGCTGAAAGATTTGGATAATTGTGTGGATTTGCTTGATGAGCGTGAAAAAGAAGTGGTTCGCAAGTTCTATGGACTTGGAATTCATCATGAGACATTAGCTGAAATTGCTGATGATATGAGTTTGAAACGAGAACGGGTTCGTCAAATCAGAGACAAGGCCATACGTAAGATTTCTAAAAATGCAAGCAGCAAGGTGCTGAAACATTTCTTGAGAAAATAATGGATACAAAAACTCCTAGCCTTTCCGGGTTATACCCAGGGGCTAGGAGTTTTCTGTTTCTATTGCTTTGCTTTCTCGTATTTCGCTTTCTGGTTCAATCGATACTGACGAGGAGTTATGCCCATGCGCTTGTAGAAGTTTGCATAGAAACTCTGACGGGTACTGAAACCAGCCATTTCTGCAATGTCTTCTACACTCATTTTGGCATATCGCTTGTCAGTAAGCAATGACATTGCATCGTTTACACGATAGTCGTTTACAAGTTCAGAATAGTTCTTGTGGAATCTTGTTGCACAAACAGCAGAAATGTAGCGGGAATTTGTTCCCAAATCCTCTGCAAGTCTGCGTGAATTGTATGCAGGATCCTTGTACTTTTGTTCTGAAACCAACATACGCAAGATGTCATCGTGGAGGCGGTCTTTAGTCTCCTCGCTCAACAAGGTTTGATACCTTGCCATCTTTTCTTTTTTAGGTTGAATGTTATATTTAGCCATATCTGTAATAAATTTGATACAACAAAGTTAGTAAATATATTTTGATTTACCAAATTTTTTTCCATTTTTTTAAAAAAAAGAAGAGAAAATTATTGTTTATGTGAAATAAAATGGCTAATTTTGCATTCGTATACATCTTTTTATATAGAAAATGTTACGCAAGTTAATATACAAATAAATGAAATTTAGGATATGAAACAGATATTGTCATTCATAAAAACATACGTTATTCTGGTGATATTGTTCGTGGTGCAGAAGCCTCTTTTTCTTCTTTTGGAAAAGTCTTCTACAGCTCCTCAAACAATAAATATTTGGGACTATATGCCTCAGGTAATCTGGCATGGGTTGTCGCTTGATTTAGGAATGGCAGGTTATCTCTCTGTTATTCCCGGTTTATTGCTTCTGGTGTCTATCTGGATTCGGAAGAAACTGGTTTACCCTATCCTGAATATTTATTTCGGTATTGTCGCCTTCATGGGGGCATTCCTTTTTGCACTGAACTTAGGACTTTATCCGTATTGGAATTTTCCTCTGGACAGTACACCGCTTTTCTATTTTTTCACTTCGCCTAAAGACGCCTTGGCTAGTGTAAGTTTCCTTTACATCATCCTGGCATTTTTAGCAATTCTTATTTCTGCTATAGGTGTATGGTTTATACTTCGTGTTACCATTAAGAAGAAAACTTATCGCAGCAGATATACGAGTTATGGATTCGGTGATTGCCGTGGTGGACACCGTTCCTCTTATGATAGCGATATAGAGCGTCATCGCCTTCGTTCATCGCTCATTCTGTTAGTGCTCACAGCATTGCTTTTCCTTCCTATCCGTGGTGGAGTTACAGTGTCGACGAATAATACAGGCAAGGCTTATTTTTGTCAGGATGCATTTCTTAATCATGCAGCTGTCAATCCTATGTTCAGTCTGTTTGAGTCGCTTTCGCATCAGGAAGATTTTGCAGCTCAATATCGCTATATGGATAATGCTGAGGCTGACAAGCTTTTCAAAGAGCTTGTCAGTTCCAGTGATGTTAATACCTACCCTCTTCTCAATGAAGAGGCAAGAAAGACGGGAAATCCCGACATTTTGATTGTCATCATGGAGAGTTTTGCCAACGACATCATGCCGTCTATGGGCAAGGTGATGAATGTAGCAGTCCAGCTCGATTCAATTGCGCAGAAGAGCATCCTCTTTACGCGTTTCTATGCCAACAGCTTCCGAACAGACAGAGGATTGGTTTCCATTCTGAGTGGTTATCCGGCACAGCCAACAATGAGCATCATGCGCTACCCTGCCAAGACTGCCCAGCTTCCTTCTATAGCCCGTTCTTTAGCTGAGGCTAAGAATTATCGGAATGCTTATTATTATGGTGGTGATGTTGATTTTGCCAACCAGCGTTCTTATCTTGTTTCGCAAGGATATCAGAAGATAATATCTGATGCTGATTTCCCGATTGAAGATAAGCTGAGCAAATGGGGAGTGCACGATCATATTGTGGCTGAAAAGTTGCTGGCTGATTTGAAAAAGGAACAGCATGTAAAGCATCCTATGTTGCGCATCTTCCAGACATCCAGCAGTCATGAGCCGTTTGACGTGCCATATAGCCGGTTGAAGGACAAGCGTCTGAATGCTTTTGCCTATACAGACAGCGTGATAGGTCATCTTATGAGAGAATATAGCAAACTTCCTAGATGGAAGAATACATTGGTAGTATTGGTTCCTGATCATGTGGGTGGTTATAAAGAACATCTTGATAATTTTGACAGATCACGTTATCAGATACCGCTTATCCTGACAGGTGGTGCTATTGCCCGCCCTATGAAGGTGGCACTTGTAGGCTCACAGAACGATATTGCAGCAACTCTTCTCGGACAGCTGGGTGTGAAGCATCAGGATTTCCTGTTCAGCAAGAACATGATGAGCGATGCAACGCCTAAGTTTGCCTTCTTTGATGTGCCGGATGCATTTGGTATGGTTTCTGAAGACAATTCAATCATCTATGACAACAAGACACAGAAGATAGTGTATGATCAAGGTAGAAAAGGATATAATTTAAAGCGCGGACAGGCTTATTTGCAGAAGCTGTATGATGATATAGCAAGCAAAAAATAGAATAAAATCAGTAAGATAAAGAAAGAAAAATGATAGAATTCATTCAACAATTAGAACACATTGATATGCAGATTTTTCTGTTTTTCAATGGCTTTCATAGTGACTTTTGGGATTATTTCATGTTGATTTTTTCCGATCGTTTCGTGTGGGTTCCGTTTTATGCAAGCTTTCTCTTTGTCATGGTCAGAAGCTTTCCTGTCAAGGTTGTGCTTACCACTCTGATAGTAATAACACTCATCATTGCGCTCTGTGATCAGACAGCCTCAGGTCTGTTGAAGCCTATGATAGGAAGAATGCGCCCGAGCAATCCCGACAATCCGATTTCCCCGATGGTTCATATTGTTCAGGGGTATCGTGGTGGAGCCTATGGATTTCCCTCATCCCATGCAGCCAATGCATGGGGAATGGCTTTTTTTGCGAGGCATCTTGTACGGAGAAGTAAACTGACTCTGTTTCTCTGTCTTTGGGCGCTGATAACCTGCTACTCCAGAATGTATCTGGGAGTGCATTATTTTGGCGATGTGTTGGTAGGAACAGTCATCGGTTTCATCTATGCTACACTCTGCTATTATGTCTTCCAGCATTTCCTCAGGAAATATACGGATAGCTTCAAGCCAACGAATTACCTGCGCTTTTCCTATGTACCAATCTTGACTGGGCTGGTATCTATATGGATTATCATCTGTGCGAGTGGGATACTGATGATGTACGGTATAAACATAAGATAAGTCTATGACTCTGTCTGGGAACGACAAAATTTATTTATAAACATATAATTAATATAAGGATTATGAAAAAAATGACATTTATGGCCATTGCCATGGGACTGTTTGCATTCACAGCATGCCAGCAGACAAAGAAGGAAGCTCCAGCAGCTGAACCTGTTGTAGAAGTAATCACAGATTCTGCTACTCAGCAGAAGGTTGCCGGTGAATACAAGAGCGCTGATGGTAAGCGTATCATTACTATCAATAGCGACTTTACCGTAAAGACAACCGGTCTTGACAAGGACTTTTTCAAGTGGGAGTTCATGGTTAAGCCAGAGAATTCTACAGTCAATATCAATCTTGTCCGTAAAGGTTTGGATGCAGAGGTTAAGGATCAGGCTGTTATTGATGCAGAAGAGGGCTCTCTTTTGTTGAAGAATGAGACTTTCCGTAAGGCAGCTGAGACCAAGTAAAGCGATAGAATTCACTTTACAGAATGATATAAAAAGCAAAGCACCTCCACTTCACAGTGGGGGTGCTTCTATTTAAAGTATTAGCATTCTTTAAGGTAAAAAGATTGTATTCAGGATAACGGTTGCAAAGGTAGCTGTTTTACACGAGAAAAACAAATATTTTTATATGTTTAAGAACATGTTTTAGAATATTCCATACTGATATTATAAATAATGTTTAGATAATTTCCGTACTTGCAATTAAATTTGTATCTTTGCACCAAAAATAACAATATAATAAATAAGATATATGGCAATTAATGAGGAAAAGAAGCTTGAAGAGAAGAAAAGTCTTTCTTTCGTCGAGCAATTAGTTGAGGAAGATCTCAAGGAAGGTAAGAATGGTGGAAGAATACAAACCCGTTTCCCGCCAGAACCAAATGGCTATCTTCATATTGGTCATGCCAAGGCCATCTGTATGGACTTTGGTGTTGCAGAGAAATATAATGGAGTATGTAATCTCCGTTTCGATGACACCAATCCTAGTAAGGAGAACAATGAATATGTAGAAAATATTCTTCAGGATATTCAGTGGCTTGGCTTTAAGTGGGGTAATATATATTATGCTTCCGATTATTTTGAGAAGTTGTGGGAGTTTGCTGTCTGGATGATCAAGAAAGGTCATGCTTATATCGACGAGCAGACTGCTGAGCAGATTGCTGAGCAGAAGGGTACTCCTACTTCTCCTGGTACTGCCAGTCCTTACCGTGACCGTCCTATCGAAGAGAACCTTGCTCTTTTTGAGAAGATGAATACACCTGAGGCTGCGGAAGGAAGTATGGTGCTGCGTGCCAAGCTCGATATGGCTAACCCTAACATGCACTTCCGTGACCCTATCATGTATCGTATCATTCATACTCCTCATCATCGCACAGGCACTAAGTGGAATGCTTATCCAATGTACGATTTTGCTCATGGACAGAGTGACTACTTTGAGGGTGTAACCCACTCTATCTGTACTTTGGAGTTTGTTCCTCACCGTCCTCTCTACGATAAGTTTATAGACTTCTTGAAGGAAAAGGATGGCACAGACAATGTTTTGAATGATAACCGTCCACGTCAGATTGAGTTCAACAGATTGAACCTTACCTATACTGTAATGAGTAAGCGTAAGCTTCATACATTGGTGGATGAGCATCTGGTAAACGGTTGGGATGATCCTCGTATGCCTACACTTTGCGGAATGCGCCGTCGTGGTTATTCTCCTGAGAGCATCCGCATGTTCATCGACAGTATCGGTTATACCAAGTTTGACGCCCTTAATGATATGGCTCTCCTGGAGGCTTCTGTACGTGAGGACTTGAACAAGAAAGCTTGTCGTGTAAGTGCTGTGCTTGACCCGGTTAAGCTTGTCATCACCAACTATCCTGAGGGTGAGAGCGAGGAGATGGAGGCTATCAATAATCCTGAGAATGAGGCTGATGGCTCACATACCATTACTTTCTCAAAGAATCTCTGGATTGAGCGTGCTGACTTTATGGAAGATGCTCCAAAGAAGTTCTTCCGTATGACTCCTGGTAAGGAAGTTCGTTTGAAGAACGCTTACATCGTGAAGTGTACAGGCTGTACCAAGGATGAGAATGGCGTTATCACTGAGATTCAGGCTGAGTACGATCCTATCAGCAAGAGCGGTATGGAAGGTGCTAACCGCAAGGTGAAGGGTACACTCCATTGGGTATCTGCTGACCATTGCGTAAAGGCTGAGGTTCGTGAATATGACCGACTCTTTGCCATCGAGAATCCTTCTGCTGATGAGCGCGACTTCCGTGAGCTGCTCAATCCGGAAAGTTTCCACGATTACAAGAACTGCTATGTTGAGGAGTATGCTGCCGGCAAGAAGCCTGGTGAATATCTCCAGTTCCAGCGCATCGGTTACTTCATGGCTGATCTTGACAGCACAGCAGAAAAACCTGTATTTAACAAGACTGTTGGCTTAAAGGACACTTGGGCTAAGCAGAATAAATAACAGAACTTTCGCATGTGGGGAAGTTAGGGAAGTTAGGGAAGTTAAGGGACAAATGTCCTACGTTTTACGCAAGATAACTATTGTCTCTTAACTTCCCGAACGACCGAAGGGAGTGATAACTTCTTTAACTTCTGAACTTGCGAAACAAGAATAGATTATATTAGGATAATGAATACAGCAGATCTTTTTCTTTGGATTCTAGATAATTTGAGCTATTGGGTGGTTGCACTGTTCATGGCTATCGAAAGTTCGTTCATTCCTTTTCCTTCTGAGGTTGTTGTTCCGCCAGCAGCGTGGAAGGCGATGGATCCAAACAGTGGAATGTCATTCCTTCTGGTCATTGTTTTTGCAACTGTCGGTGCAGACCTCGGTGCGTTGATTAATTACTATTTGGCAAAATGGGTGGGTCGCCCTATCATCTATCGTTTTGCAGATAGCCGCCTGGGACACATGTGCCTGATTGACCGCAAGAAGGTTGAAGTGGCAGAAGAGTATTTCCGCAAGCATGGTGCTGCCTCTACCATATTTGGTCGTTTAGTGCCTGCTGTCCGTCAGCTTATCAGTATTCCTGCCGGTCTGGCAGGTATGCATGTAGGCAAATTCCTGCTCTATACCACAATAGGTGCAGGTGTATGGAATACGGTTCTGGCTACCATCGGATGGGGTATTTATAAGTATACTGATTATAAGACCACACAGGATGTTTATCAGCAGGCCTTGAAATACAGCCATGAGTTGGGCTATATCATCCTGGGCTTGGCTGTGATAGTAGTAGCTTTCCTTGTCTATAAAGGAATGAAGAAAAAATAATTTCAATATACTGAAACGAAGAAGCGGGAGCGCCATATATCCATGACGCCCCCGCTTTTTTTATGATTTAAAGCTTGCAACAAGCTTCTTACCAGGAATACTGATAGTCTTGCCGGTTTTAAAACGGTCGAATCCTTCACCGTACACACCAATAACGGCACTTTGACTTACGAATGCTGCAGGGTCTATTTCATCGATGAGACGGAATATTTTCTGCGATTCACGCTGTCGGGCCAACACAAAGAGCATGTGTACATCCTTGCCGCTATAGCATCCATGACCATCCATGATAGTACATCCTCTATCGGCTGCAGTATTGATGGCTGCACTCAGTTCCAGATATTTATCTGAAATGATGAAGAACTGTACCGAGCGGCGAAGTGTGTTGACAATATGGTCTACACAAATCGATACCACAAAAAGACAGACATAGCCATAGATGACCTGTTCCCAAGATTGAAGAACAAAATAAGAACTGGTAATGATGCAGAGGTCACAAATCATGATAGCATGCCCCAATGAAATGTTCCAGTACTTGTTGATCATGGCGGCTACCGTATCACTACCTCCCGTAGAACCATTGGCTGAAAGTCCAAGTCCAGCACTGCTTCCCATGAAGAATGCACCGATAACCGTTGCCATGAAGGGTTGGTCGTGCAGTAGAGGAGTCATTCCCACGGTCTGGGTCTCAATAATGCGCGAGGTAATGGCAAAGATAGCCACTCCATAAATGGTTTTAAGGCAGAATTGATAGCCTAAGATACGAAAGGCAATAATCAGCAGGAAAACATTGAGTGCGAAGTAGGATACAGATACCGGAATGCCGAATCCCCAGCACAGGATGGAAGCGATACCTCCTACTCCACCCATCGTAATATGGTTTGGAAGCAGGAAAATGTTAAGACCGATACTCCCCTCAATCATTGCCAATGCAATAATCATGTAATCACGGATTTCGTGAATTTTACTTTTTCTAGTCATATATAATTATGTATATTTTGATTTCGTGTGCAAAGTTACTGCTTTTTAGAGACAACACAAAATAAAAAAAACAAAAAAATCGATAAAAAGCATGGCTATATCAATATATTTTTATAATTTTGCAGAAGGTAGCTATCAGTCGCTATCAACAGAACATATACTAGTAATTAGAAAAATCAATCTTGTCTATGGCAGTTATTTCAGAAAACATCAGTCAATGGCCATGTCTTAGTGATGGTCTTCACTACAATTGGTTGGTCGATTATGCGGCTTTCAGTGCCTTTGGTACCTTTGAACTTTCGCCAGAGGAATGGGAGAAGCGTGAACTTATAGTCAATTTTAAAGGAAACTCTGAGTTGACGACAGAAATAGATCATCAGCAAGCTTTAAAAAAGGCTATTGATATGGTTGTATCCTTTCTTAAAGATGTTTTGGGCAATGAAAGTTCATCCATTACGCTTGTCTGTATTCCTGCCTCATTGAAAAAGCACACAGAGCGTCGTTTCCATAGCTTCAGTGAACAGGTTTGCGCACAGACCGGACTTCAGAATGCTTACGATGCCTTTAGCTATACGACAGAGAAAGATGAGGATGGCGATGAAACAGATACGCTTCATATTGATGAGTCTTTCTTTAAAGGGAAGAAGGTTTTGCTGTTTGATGACATGATAGCCACAGGTGGTTCCATTTCCCGATTTGCAGAAAAGCTCAAGGCAATGGGTGCTTCCGTGATAGGCGCATTGGCTTTAGGTAAAAAGATTTCTGATGGTTATGATCAGAAAATATAAATCATTCACGAAGTCAAAGCTAGCCTCAGGTCACCCCGTCAAAGAGTACATTGAAGAAAATTAGGATAAAGAATCAGGGATGGATACACCTTAATAACAGGTGAAATCCATCCCCTTTTCTTTCTATAAGATAATCATACTTAGATTATCGTGATCCATACGGCTTCTCCCTGCTCCTGCGCCTCAGTGATGCGCTTCATCAGGCGGCCCAACCAGATGCGGGAGTTCACCACCATGCCCGGATACTTGTTCTCGCCTACCAGGATGCAGCCCTGTGTATCATCGGGATAATTGCCGGCATGGATGCGGATTCCCTCAAAGTCGGGGACGCCCTGCAGATAGGGCAACCACTTACGGAAACGGGGCGAAAGGGTGATGACTACACGGTATGAACCCTCGGGGATGGCAGTGTGTCCCGGTACTTTCTTCGACTTGCAGCCGCTCTTGCGCCCATTCCTGAAATTCACTTCCTCCGGACTCAAGGGAATGCCCTTCAGATTACGCCATGCAGGCTCCAGAGTGTCGCAGAAGTAATGATGGGCATCCTGCAACCCTTGGTCAAATGAGTTGCGAAACTGACGTTTATCAGCAGTCGTTCTGCTGAAATCCTTGCGCGAGTCTACCTCTTCTTCCTTCAGAAGATAAAGATGACCTATAGTGTAGGTATTCATCTTAGCTATGCGTTTTAATACTATCTCCATAGAATTACGATTTTTTAAGCAGATAACTTCTTTTATATTGCACCTTGCGGAAAATCAAACTGTCAGTGTCAGTGTCAGCAGAATCATCCTTCAGCAACTTCACAACATACCCACGGGATACCCACTGATAAACAGCATCCATCGTACGCTTGCGGTTGTCATCAAAGCCTTGCTCCCTGCGCAGTTTGGCATAGTCCTTGAGCGAGAATTCATCAGGCAACAACTCCAGAAGGTTCTTCGGACCATGAGGTGCAGTCTTTGGCAAACTATCCTGATCTCTATCCGCATCATAAATCATCTGTCCAAATAATTTTAACTTACAGTAGAGGTCATAACGCTCACCCCAACGCACGAAATCCTCGATAGACTTCTCCCATTTCATACCATTTGCCACATATAGTATACAAGCTTTCAGATAAGCGATGACATTGGCTCTGAACGAAAGATTTTCGAAAACCACATCCTGAGAAAGACGGGCAAACTGGGCGTTCTCATCCAGCAGCTTCTGAGCCAGTTTCAGCGCTTCAGGACATTCCACCAAACCTCTTGCCTTCACAAGATTGTCGATGTAGGGTTTCAACTGTTCGTCAAACGCTGCATCATAAGTGCCGTAAACGGGGAGTTCTGAGCCGCAGGGACGGCGGTCGATGGTGCAGAACGAGATGCGGCTGATAGGGCCATCCGTCACCACCCTTTTGAAATAGTCACGACATTTCTTTGGCGTGCAGCAAGCGTTCCAGTTGAAGCGCACCTTCACCGTCTCAGTGACGCTCTGGGTGCTCACTCGGTCCTGTCCGTAATTGCCCAGGTCGAAAGCCAGTTCCATGATGCGGAAGTGCTGGTTGGTCTTGCCCTTTAGTGCATCGAAGAGGTTCAGCTCGTTCACCTTCGAGTAGAGGAAATGATTCTCAGCCTCCTTCATGCGAAGCACGAAAGCCGGGTTCGTCATATCAATATTAACTTCTTGGATAATAAGACCTTGAGGTCGTTCTCTTCTATCTTTATTTGACCCCTTTCTGTTGCACTCATCTTTCCATGCTCGCTCTCTTTCACGCTGTTCTGCATCCCGCTTCCTGATATCAGCCATGATGTGGTTGATGGGCTGCGTAATGGCTTCCTTTCCACTTCCGGTAGGAGCACACAAGATGGAAGAAATCGTTGCTTCATGTTCTACATTGTCAAGATAGCGGAATCGGGTTTCACAAAGATGCGATGCCAGTGGCGGAAAGACTGCCTGCGATACAGCTGGCTTATAGATGTTCGGAGTCTTTGAAATCAGGAGTTTGATGAGCTTGGGTATTCTTCTAGGCATCTGATGAATCTGATAAAAGTAAGATTCCGGATTATTGATGTCACCAAAGTCACTATCATCATAATTGCCTGCCATCTGCTTTACTTCGTCATTACGCACCAGCTGGATGGCTTTGCTAACCACACTTGGCATACGGAAGCTCTGCTTTCTGCTGCAGGCGCTGTCCACGGTGGTAAAGGCTCTCTTCTTCTCCTCCCCGAAGGTTGGAATCACCTGCTTGATCCAGGCTGCATTATCGTCACAGATGTAGCGCAGATAGCACGCCAGTGTAAAGATAAATGTGTTTCTGGATCCATGCTGCGGTTCACCGCCCAGCAACTCTATCAGCTTCGCTACAAGCGATGAGTAAGGGATGCCCTGATACTCGTTGGGGAAGATTTGTGCGGATTCCACGCCATCAGCATTCTGAGGAACTCCAGCAGCGCTGAGATGACCAGCATCAGCACCATTGCTATTAGCAGGTTGGGCAGGCTGAACAGCAGAGCCAGAAGAAACAGCACGATGGCTGTCAGTGCCCGAAAGTCGATTGTCTTGAACATTTTTACTTTGAACTTTGAGATTTGAACTTTGAACTTTATGATTACCATTGCCGCCAGCCGCCTCGCCAGAAGAAGCCTCGCCAGCCTCAGTCTTGCCGCCAGAAGCCTCGCCAGCAGCAGCCCCGTCAGCCTCAGTCTTGCCGCCAGCACCCTCGCCAGCAGGCTTTCTATCCTTAAACAGCTCCTCCTCATTGATGAAGAGGATATAATCCTGAGGAACGATGAACGAAGGGCGCGCCAAGTCCTTCACGCAAACATCATATTCCTCGTCTTCCAGCTTCTCCGACATCCATTTCTGCGCCTCTGCCAGCGACATGCCGTCTGGAATCACAAACACCAGCCGGAGGCCTTCTCCGGAAGGCGTCACATGGATGAGAACAATGAGGTCGAGAACAGCCTTGTCAAGACTTTTCTTCTTCTCCTCCCACCATCCTCTAGGGTTCGTTATATGATCCTTGTCATAGATGGAAAGCCCGCTGGGGATGGCTCCCTTGTTCGTTCTCCGACCATCCTTGAAGGTGGCATGAGGCGTCAGGATAGGCAGACGTTTCTTCAGCTGCGATTTCAAGGTTTCAAAATCCTCCTTGCTCATCTCGCCTCTGCGTCTGCTCTCCAGAGCATCCTCTATCTGTGCGCAGACATCCTTCACCACTTTGCTCTGAATGGCCTTGTGGAAAAGCTCGGGAGTGCAAACC
This sequence comes from Prevotella sp. Sow4_E9_plate, assembly GCF_052116205.1. NCBI lineage: Bacteria > Pseudomonadati > Bacteroidota > Bacteroidia > Bacteroidales > Prevotellaceae > Prevotella > Prevotella sp. Sow4_E9_plate. The sequence continues at coordinate 66,523 of NZ_JBQKLN010000007.1, forward strand.
TGCACTGCCCTGCTCATCACGCTATCTGATATTCCGAAACTCATAGGCTAACAATTTTTAGTTACAAACTCGCCAGCAATCTCACTCTCCTCGCCGATAACCCTGGCTGGCACCACATCGGTTTCACGGCGGCTGATGCAAAGATGCATTCTGACATCTTCCTCACCCACGCTGGCACATCCATGTGCCAAACGGATAAACTTACGCTGCTTGCGCTTCTCGCTATTGTTGCTGAAAGCGTTGAAGTTGCCCTCCTTGGGGCTGATGAGAGCGATAGAGCCTCTCTTGCGCTTGCCGCTGGCAACAAGTGCCTTATACACGGCATCTGAAATCTGAATTTTGATATACATAGTATTCCAATCTTAAAACGTTGAAAAATATTCACTAATCACTAACAGCTAATCACTATTAAAACGGTTGAAACTGCTCGAAATCTACGATACTGGTCTCGCCATAATAGCGGCCATTATACTCTCTCACGCTGTGACGAAGCCCGATGGCGAGAACATCACCCTCCTGCGCTGTAAACTTGTCTACACCCTCGCCAAAGAGTCGGGCTACATAACGGTCGGGATGCACTGCATTCTGCATACTCTCCACTACCACCTCACGTGATTTCCAGGCATTGCCAGTCTGCTGGCTCGTGCCACTCTGAATGTCAAGAAGCTTGACAACTTTCATTTTCTCCATAATCTTGTACTTTTTAAGAAATTAAACACTTATTCGTCTTTCGGATTTTCGTCGTTGATAAGAAGAGCTCGCTTGGTGATTCTCACCTCAAAAGGAAATGCAAAATCCTCATCTTCGATTTTCAGCACACTACTTCGAACGAAATATCTATACAATTCTTTGTCCTTCATGAGCGGCTCCACATATTGATGAATCCACTTATAGACGAATTTCATTTCAGAAGTCTGAATGAGCTGCAAATCTTTCAGCAGCTGTCCATCCACGCAGCATATTCTGCGGTTACAACATATCGGACCTTTAGCAGAACGCTTACCCCTTTGTTTCTTGCAGTGACAGAAGTTGAATTTGGAATCAACATTTTCAATCTCTTCTGTAACATAGAAAATCTTCAGTTCCCCTTCTGAATCTGCCATCGCATCGAACGTTTCGGATGGGGTCAGATTAAACAGCCGCATGATGTCTGCAAGGGGATAATATAGCTTGCCGTCTATCATGACCACTCTCAGAGTAGAATAACTGCGATGTCTGAATACAAATGCTTCTCGCGCCATTTTTTATTACATTTATTTTATGTTGGGGCTGCCACCATTAGCCAGATTCCATATCCCGGAAGTGGTTCGAAACATCCGGAAAAAGAAACGCCCCGCAACCAGACTTTATCATCTGATTGCGAGGCAAAGATACCGCGAAAATTCGAATAATATGTAAAAAAAATACCTCCATACATCGTTTGGTGTATGAAGGTATATGAAGTTTTCTACTTGGTATATGAAGTATGGTATATGAAGGTATACCTAGTAAGTTGCAAACCATGCAGACCGGAACTCTTCCCGGCATTGCATCCGGTTATCATTGTCTTTCTGCAGAAAAGCATCTATCAGCGTATCTCTCCATCTGATATACCCCTCAGCCTGTCTGTCTTGGCCGGATATCTTCTCCTCTGTCCATTCATCCAAAGGAATATTCTTCAGACTGTCGAGCACCACAGACCCCTTGAAGTTTTCCGTTTTCCACTTCCAGCCATAAACGGCTTTTACCCATCTTATGAAATCAGCCTGAGAAGCATCTGTGAATTTATAACGTTTAAAAAACTTCCACACGACAAACCAATGAGCAATACGCACTTCCCCATTCTGGTCTTCCATTGAAATCAGACGATACAAAGCCTGCTTCACCTCCTCTATTTTCAGTGAAGGATGAAACTTCTTGTCAATCTCAACTTTAGGAAGGCTGACCATACGGCCTGCAGTACTGGCAGCATCGTTTTCTGCACGCTGCTCTGACACAGTCTTGCCTATCAGGTTGACAGGCGATACCGTCTGGCTATCCTCTCCATTTCCCGATAAATTTACATTGACCGTACCAAAGATATTCTGCTGTGCAACATATTCGTAGTAGGTAGCACCGCGACAAACAATCACCTTATTCCCGCTCATGATTTACCTCCTTTGTGTTTTTATATTGTGTTCAGAACCAGGCAGCAACTTCCTTTCATTCTCAAGTGGATGAATATTCTGCTGATCAACGTGTTCGTAATATACCCCGTCTTTTCCAACAATCACTGTTGTTTTCTTATCATCCCCCTGTTCTTTCAAAGCCTTTTCGCGACGGGAAGAAATTCCCCAAATCATGTTTCTCAATTCACCAGATATGGCATCATTACTATTGAAACAATAATCCACTATGTGTTTTAAAACATTCTCACACATGGATTTCTGAGTCTCATCTTTAACCATCTTTAAATCAGAAGCATACTCAACACCACAGGAAATCATCTTTTTGGCAATTTCCTCTTGTGCCTTATGAATGGCATCCTCCTCTTTTTTCATTTGAGCAGTAGCCGTTTTCCTTTTGGCATTTCCAGTCTTGCGCTTCGTAGTATTCTTTTTCTTCTCCAGTTCCGTACAGGAAGAAAACAGGTCATCATCAGCCCCTGCTGGGTATGAAGACAACTCCTTTGAGTCTTTTTCTGGACTCAGGAACTCTCCTGCCATGATTCGCTTGGAGAGATCATTGTAAATATCGTCAGTAATTAACATTTTATTTTCTATTTAAGTTTATTGTTTTTAAAAAAGACAATCTTCTGGAAAATCATAAGGCTGTGGTCTGAGTGATTCTTCCTTTGACCATTTTAAAAAAGCCAGTTGTTCTTCCTTTGTCTGATATAATCTCAGCTGACACTTATAATCATTCAAACTATAGTGGCGAACAACCTTTACCCATAAATCCCCTGAAAAGTATTGCGGAGACAGAGGATGTGGGCGCAAATCTGTATGATAACGATAAGGCCATTTTTCTATGATACCAGGCAGGTCGAATAAAAAAGCATAACGTTCATACTCCTCAGAATGAAGTAAATCTTCATCAGGTTCATTTGCAGCTCTGAGTTCACTTCTAAAGTCATCCAGGAAAAGAATCATTTCATTACTTTTACTCTCTTGCAGGGTCAATATTGCATAAACCATCCATTTGATAAGCATTAGTTCCCTATAGGGGCATTTAACATTTTTTTCTTTATGGTACCTTTTATAATCTTCTAACCATATTTCCCTAATTTTTGTATCAATATCGTCATCAAAATTCGTCTCATCCACGGCTTCTGAATTAAAAAGGCAGGCGGCAACATAATAGGCGGCATTGAATGCAGGAAGCGAATTCTTCATTCTATACTTACCAGCTTTATGACCAGTCATAAATATCTGCTTCAGCAAAGCGTCGAGCGATGCTGGATTCTTGGTGTCAAAGTCTTGTAGACTCAATCTTTCTCCATAATATAGGCTATGGAACCATTCAAACGGATTTTTCATTTTGTTTATTTTTAAAGTTTATAAAATTGCAAAAGCCCACCTGGAGAGAGCGTTCACTCTGCCAGGCGGGGCTTGCGTTCTTGTTTGTTAGTTTAATATCTCGCAATGAGATAACTTTCTAGATCTCAGATATTTAAAATATCAGAAAGCTGTCAAGTTTGTATTTCTGCTCCAAAGGTACAATTTATTTCTGAAACTCACAAGCTTTTTTGAAAAAATATATATACCGCATACCTAGATTTTTATGCAGGAAAAATACTTGGTTTACTGACACTGACACTGACAGTTCAAAATTCCGCAGGTAGTAAAAGAGTAAGAAAAGAAGTTATATTTATATATATAATATATTATATATATAAATATAAAATAATTCTAACTACTTTCCACTCATCAAGTGCTACTAGCGGAAAATCGAACTGTCAGTGTCAGTGTCAGTAACTCTATGCTTCTCAACCCCTAACTCTATGCTTTCTGCCCCACAAAAATATGAGTTAGGTTTATTAACATTTGTTTTTTTTGAGTTTTGCTAAAAACGCCCCCAAAACGATACATCAAATTTGGAGGTATCGAAAAAAAGTTGTATCTTTGCATTGTCATTAGAAGAAAGGCTGCACTCGGCATAGTTCAAGCAAGCTTGACTCTGCGCTCGTTTGCACTTTCTTTGCACCGTTGTTAAGAGATAACTGCTCCACTGTTGAAAGACAGGCGAAATGCAGGTATATGACAACTGCATGGACGTTCTGAGGGATAGGCGCCAGCCCGATGAACGAACTGAAAACTGAATTATTAACCCCTTTAAAAATTAATTGATTATGGGACTTGGAACTAGTAAGTATCGTAAAGTAATGCGTACCCCACAAAGTGGTGAGAACGCTGGTAAGAAACTCTGGTATGCTACTGCAGTGAGCGACCGAGAGATGAACTTCGAGGACTTCGTAACTCACATCTCTGAACACAATTCGCCTTACAGCCGAGGCACCATCCACGGAGTGCTGATGGATACCCTCGACTGCCTGAAGGAGCTGATTCTCGACGGCAAGAGCGTGAGACTCTCCGACCTCGGCCTGTTCTCCATCGGTATGACCTCGCGCGGTGAGGAAACCAGAGAGAAGGTGACGGCTGCAAGCGTGCAGGGGGTTCACCTGATTGTGAGAAATACCAAGAACTGGAGTAATGCCGAGCTCAAGAAGCTCACCAAGATCGTGGCATACGATGAGTATGTAGCCGGCGAAGGAGGCGGAACCTCCGGTACTCCTGGCGGAGGCTCAGGCTCCGGTGATACCACTCAGGGTGGCGGCGGCACTCAAGAAGGCGGCGGCTCTCAGGAAGGCGGCGGAACCCAGGAAGGCGGTGGCGGTAACACCGATAGTGGTGACGTAGGCTTCTAGGCATAGCCCCTTCGGGGGCTTTGCTCAGGTACTGAAACTGAATTAATCACTAATAAATTCGAGTTTCGCAAGTGATGGAATTGATTGAAGTTAAAGAAGTTATCACTCCCTACGGTCGTTCCTTCTAACTTCCCTAACTTCACTTAACTTCCCCATATGCGAAAGTTCAGTTAATCACTAATAAATAATCACTAATGAAATGAAAATGAAGCGTGAAACTTGGAAGACAATCATTCAGATCTTGTTGTCAATCGTAACGGCAGTAGCCGCATCGCTCGGAGTAACGAGCTGCATGTAATAGCAGTAATGTGCTGCATGTAATAGCAGTCATGTGCTGCATGTAATAGCTGTAACGAACTGCATGTAAATTTAGGTTCTTAATATCCTCTCCATTCTGAAAGCCCTCTCCTGTTTCCCCATGTTCAGGAGAGGGCTTTTGCAGGGGCAAACGAAAAAATATCATTTCCTTTTAAGGTATGCCGTGATGGCAAACCAGATATAGGCTACCAATAATACATAGCCGATATAATATAAAGTAAGCACACTGAAGATGATGTAATCCATGGCGCAGACACTAGCCAATCCGCCCAGATACAAGACTCCTTCGCCCCATGGCAACCGATGATACACCTCATCTACGCAAGCCAGTCCTACTATGACAACAGCCCATACAGCAGCAAGGAAGACTCCCAGGATGCGGGGTACGGCAAAAGGATTGAGCGTGGGATGGAAATAGAAATGTCGCCATGTTTCCGGTTCGAAGGTCTGAATGGTGGCATAGAATGCAGCTGAGATTGCTACCAGTATGACCAGTGCCGTAGGATATGGAGAATCTATATCATTGTAATGCACTATATAGATGTTGCTGCAGCTCACCTTGCGTATCAGGTAAGCTATGGCTATCACAACTATAATGACCATGAAAATCAGTAAATGCTCATTACTGAATGTCATGATAAACTCAGATATCGGGTCGGCAGGAACAACCTGTTGCAGCATTTTCGATTCCCGTGTCCAGCCGAATGTATTATCTTCTGTTGCAAGCTGAACCCATACGGAATCAATGGAATCCTTTGGAACCATACGGATATCCGTTACTACCAACAGCATGTCTTTCTTTACTGCAAAAGAATCTACCGGCAATTCACTCATCAGTTCCTCAGGCTGTTGCTTGACAAGTACGAGTGAATCCTTGAATACCATAAAGTTGAATTTATTGGTATAATGGTGCGTCGTAGAAAAGGAAATGGAATCCAGCTGCTTGTTGCTATATTCAATGAGTGCAGCATGCTGCTGATGAGAATTATAACGATGATAGCAGCTACTGAGCATCATTGTGATGCCCAGTAACAGTAAGATGTATATGTGTTTCATTCTCATCATTTTCTATCGTTTATGAATTTAGTCAGAATATATGTTCATCTGACAAACGTTGCACGCAAATTCCAGTCTGAACCTTCTGCCATCGCCCAACTCCAGATAAAGCGGTTCTTTCCATGTTGGCTTCCTGCCACCACGCTTTACGCAATAGCCAAGGGAGTAGCGGATGCAATGGCGACACTGCATGATGAGGCAATCGTCAGTCTTCGTGCCTTGAATGGAGGTCTTGCTTAATTCGAAGGCATTCTCCGTATGATTCAGCCCATGCTGCTTGTAAAACTCATGTGCACTCTTGTTGGCAATGTTGTAGAGATAACCAAATTTGCCATATTCCCTCTGCCAGACTTTCACTTTGTTATCTCCTTCCGCATTACTCAGATGGCAGGAAACAGTCTTTGCTTCTGATGAAATATCAGCATTCTTTTCGATGTCTTCCATCAGATTTCTGCGCAACTCAGTCAGTACGCTGCTCGGAATGAAATAGTTGTCAGCCTGGTTCTTTATCTCCACTTTCCTGCACTCATAGATGGTACCGCCAAGCTTACTGAGCTGTCTGACGATATTATCATGCTGAGGCTTTTGAGCCGGATTGTGTTCAAAAGCCACAATACCCTTGCCCAGATAGTTGGAATCATCAGAACCCCATCCTATTCCCTGTTCTCTGATATATTGCGCTTCGGCAGAGAATCCGCAGTGACCATCCTCATCATACAGACTGAACGTAATCCTGACAGGAATCTTTCTTTCTGCCGTTTTTCCTGCGAGAATCTTTTCAAAAGCCTGGTCATTGTTACGGTACAAGCCCATTCCCGGACGTAAGTTCATCGGCATTTTCAATGGGTACAGACGGTTGCCCTGTGCACGGTTCACGCGGAAACCTTCCAATTCGTGCTCATCATTGATGAAGCACAAGCCATCACCATTGGTAAAACTGGCGATACTGGCTACATTGAAACTGTTGCCACGGATTTCCTTGACCTTGCCTACAAACTCGCCGATTGCCTTCGGAGTATCGAAACTTGCAATATCCGGCTGGCGTCCTTTCAGGAAATAGTTTGTAAAACCACGATTGAATGTCTTCTTTAAATTGGCTTCAAATTCATATCGTGGACGTCCAAAAGACGGGCGTGCATACTTCTGGGGATGTTTCCTGCAGATTTCATCAAGGCGCTGGCTATAGGCTGAAACAACGTTCTTGACATAACCTGCATCCTTCAATCTTCCTTCTATCTTGAATGAGCAGGCACCCGCATCAGCCAAAGCCTCCAGATTGTCGATTTGGCACATATCCTTTAAGGAAAGGAGATGACGCTGATGTTCTATTTCCTTGTTGTCCGCATCCAGCAAGTTGAACTTCATGCGGCAGAACTGGGCGCATTCGCCACGGTTGGCTGAGCGGCCAAAGCACCTCTCGGAAGCATAGCATACGCCGGAATAGCTTACGCATAATGCACCGTGAACAAACACCTCCAGGTCCATATCCGGAACAGCCTGATGTATGTCGGAGATTTCCTTAACGGACAGTTCTCTTGCCAGGACAGCACGGTTGAATCCCAGAGCCTGAAGCCATTTTACCTTTTCAGCACTTCGCGTATCGCATTGTGTACTAGAGTGTAATTCCCTTGTCCAGGTGAAGTCTACAGCTGAAGGACCCTTACCCTGCAATGCATACAATACTCCCATGTCTTGCAACAGGAGAGCATCAACGCCAGCCTCCTGCAAGTCACGGATCATATCCAGCGTATCATTGAGCTCAGAATCATAAATGATGGTATTGACAGTAACATGCACCCTTGCCTGATATTGATGGGCATAGCGGCATAGCTGTCTGATATCATCCAGAGAATTGCCGGCTGCAGCACGTGCGCCAAATCTTGGTGCACCGATATAAACAGCATCTGCACCATGGTCAATGGCTGCAATTCCACATTCAAGATTCCTGGCTGGTGCCAAAAGTTCCAGTGTTCTCATTATCTATATCTTCTTAAACTTTAGCTTACTTGATATCATCAATATTGTATGGTGTCTCCTGGTAAACGTAATAGTTGATCCAATTGCTGTAAAAGAGATTGGCATGGGCACGCCATGTTACCAATGGTGCCTGCATCGGGTCATCATTATAATAATAATTCTTCGGCAAGTCAACATCATCACGTTTTCCCATATCCCGTTTATACTCCTTGTCAAGCGTATTTGGGGCATATTCCAGATGACCGGTAACAAAAAACTCTCTTCCACCTCGTGCCATCACGATACTGACTCCACTTTCCTGTGATTCGGCAATAATATCGAGTCCCGGAACCTTGATGATATCCTCACGGCGCACTTCAGTATGGCGACTATGCGGCATGTTGAAATAATCATCGAATCCGCGGAAAATAGGAAGAGTAGAATCAAGCGGCTTCTGTGGAAATATACCAAACATCTTTTTATCCAGCTGATATTTTGGAACTCCATAGAAATGGTATAATCCAGCCTGAGCACCCCAACAGATATACAATGTTGATGTAACGTGGGTGCGTGCCCAATCGAATATTTCCGTGATTTCCTTCCAATACTGCACATCTTCATACTCCATGGTCTCGATAGGTGCACCAGTTACAATCATGCCATCAAACTTCTGTTTAGACAATTCCTGGAAGTCCTTATAGAACATCATCATGTGTTCTATAGGTGTATTCTTTGGAGTATGACTCTTCAGTTTCATGAAATAAACTTCCAACTGGAGTGGCGTATTGGAGAGCAGACGTACAAGGTCTGTTTCCGTTGTAATCTTAAGTGGCATCAAATTGAGCACACAAATCTTCAATGGACGAATTTCCTGGCTATGAGCACGGCTTTCATCCATGACAAATATATTTTCATGCTTCAGCAATTCTATTGCAGGAAGCTTATCTGGTAGTCTTAATGGCATATTCTGTTTTTCCCTTTCTTTTTAATTTGGTGCAAAGTTACTAATTTTAGGCGATTTAAACAAAAAAAGGATGCTAAATTTCTATAGCATCCTTTAATTAATTACGATTTATTCATTTTACCAAAGTTCCAGACGCTCATTCTTAGGAATGAACATCTTGTCGCCCTGCTTTACACCGAATGCCTCATACCAGGCATCAATGTGAGGAAGAGCACCATCTACACGCCACTTGCCAAGCGCATGAGGATCGTTCTTCACACGGTTGCGAATCTCCTTCTCGGTGATGTTCTGACCCCATACACCTGCGTAAGCAAGGAAGAAGCGCTGATCAGCAGTAAAGCCATCCTTGTTCTTCAAAGGCTTCTTGGCTGTCGCATTCTTGAATGCATTGAAGGATACCATCAAACCTCCGTGGTCGGCAAGGTTCTCACCCAATGTAAAGCGACCGTTGGCATTCAGGTCTGGCAATACCTTGATGTTGCTGAAGAAATCAGCATACATATCGGCACGCTTGTTGAAGCCCTCTGCATCAGCAGCGGTCCACCAATCCTTCAAGTTACCGCTGGCATCATACTGGCGACCCTGATCGTCGAATCCGTGAGTCATCTCATGACCAATCACTACACCAATAGCACCATAGTTGAATGCCGCGTCTGCCTTGGCATCAAAGAATGGATACTGAAGGATACCTGCAGGGAAGCAGATCTCATTGGTGGTAGGATTATAGTAAGCATTCACAGTCTGTGGAGTCATATACCACTCATCTCTGTTGACTGGCTTACCAGCCTTCTCAGCAATCTCCTTATTGTTGCGGAACTGACGGCAGGCCATCACGTTCTCATAGAAACTCTTGGATGGGTCGATGGTAAGCTTGCTATAGTCGGTCCACTGGTTAGGATAACCAATCTTGACATAGAACTTATCGAGCTTATTGTGGGCAGCAGCCTTGGTCTCTGCACTCATCCACTTCTGAGCATCGATACGCTGACCGAGACTCACCTGGAGATTCTTGACCAAAGTCTCCATCATCTTCTTGGATGACTCAGGGAAGAACTTCTTGCAGTAGATTCTGCCGAGTGCCTCACCCATCTGAGCATCTACCTGAGAGGTAGCACGCTTCCACAATGGATGGTCTTCCTTTCTGCCACTCATGGTCTTGCCGAAGAAATCGAAGTTTGCCTCACGGATCTCATCGGTGAGATAAGCAGAAGAGCTGCCGATGACACTCCACTCCATCAATGCCTTCAAGGTCTCAGCATCCTCAGCAGCAGTAATCTTGTCGTAACCAGCCATGAATGCAGGCTGACCCACAATCATCTCCTGGATATATTCACTCTTGATGCCCTCGCCGTTAGCCAATGCCTCGAGAGGGATGTTTGGATAATTCTCCTTGAACTGCTTCAGGCTCATCTTGTTGTAGTTAGCCTGTGGGTCACGGAGTTCGGTACGGCTCTTGGAGATAGTAGCAAGACTGGTCTCGTGGAGGAATACCTTCTGTGCCTTCTTGGCTGCATCGGCAGCAGAGAAGCCATAGAGCTGGAACATCTTTGCCACGTAGGTCTTGAAAGCCTCACGGATAGCTACGGTAGCAGCATCGTTGTTGAGGTAATAATCCTTGGAACCGAGAGTCAAGCCACCCTGCATCACATTGTAAATGTTCATGGTAACGTTCTTCTCGTCAGCACCGAAACCGGTACCGAAACCTACGCCCAAGCCCTGCATGGCATACTTCACCTGCAGTTTCTGGAGCTCAGCCTTGTTCTTGGCAGCTGCAATCTCGTCGAGGAGAGGCTTTACAGGAGCAATGCCCTCCTTGTTGCGGCGGTCGATATCGAGCGCCAACTTGTAGAAGTCGGAAAGCTTCTGCTCGATGGTTCCAGCCTTGTAGGTCTTCTTCTTGAGCTCATCAAGGATAGAGTTGATACGCTTGTTGTTGTTCTCAGCCAACTGATCGAAACTACCATAACGGCTGTAGGCAGCAGGCAGCGGATTGTTCTTCTGCCAGCCACCGGTAGCAAACTGATAGAAATCATCAGCAGGCTTTGCTGTCTTGTCAAGATTGCTCAAGACAAGTCCCGACTTGTTCTGGGCATCAGCAGCCAAAGGCATGGCTGCGAGCATCATCATCGGAAGGATAAACTTCATTTTCATTTTCTCGTTATTTATTATTGATTTAATTATTCAAGTTTTGAAAGTTCAGGAGTTAAAGAAGTTAAAGGAGTTATCGCTCCCTACGGTCGCTGAGGAGTTAAGGCATTAGTCTTTTTGGCGTAGTTTTTAAGCTGCAAGACATACGCCTTAACTCCTTAACTCCTTTAACTTCCTGATATGCGAAAGTTCAGTTAACTATAAATTCTTGATTTCCTCCAGCTCTTCTGAAAGCATCATCCAGTTCTCGTTTTCCTCATCCAGGCTCTTCATCAGCTCGGTATATTCGGTAACGAGTTCCATATTCGTAGCGTTCTCAGGCTTCATCAGGAGGGCATCAATCTCAGCCTTGCGGGTTTCGAGCTTTTCAATCTTCGTCTCGCATTCCTTCACCGCCTTCTCAGCCTTGCGAATCTTCTTCTGCTGCTCCTTGTGCTCGGCATAGCTGAGCTTGCCGGAGGATGCCTCGGAAGAATCTGCAGATGATGATGAAGATGAAGAAGATGATGGAGATGAAGAAGATGATGGAGATCCGGCAGATGACATATTCTGACTTACGCCCTGACTGGCCAGCGCCTGACTGATGCTCTCGGCATTGTGGGCACGGAGATAATCGTAGATACCGCCCAGATGCTCACGTACCTTACCACCGGCAAACTCATATACCTTATCTACCAGTCCGTCGAGGAACTCACGGTCGTGGCTCACGATGATAGCGGTGCCGTCGAATGCCTTGATGGCTTCCTTCAACACATCCTTCGACTGCATGTCGAGATGGTTGGTAGGCTCATCGAGAATCAGGAGATTCACCGGTTCGAGCAGGAGCTTGATCATCGCCAGACGACTGCGCTCTCCTCCACTCAACACCTTGACATACTTCTCGGAAGTTTCGCCACCAAACATAAAGGCACCCAGCAGATCGTTCACCTTGAGACGCATCTCGCCGGTAGCCACATTGTCGATGGTCTGGAAGATGGTAAGCTTCTCGTCGAGCAGCTGTGCCTGGTTCTGTGCGAAATAACCAATCTGCACGTTATGACCTATCTTGAGATTGCCCGTAAAAGGAATCTCACCCATGATACACTTCACCAGAGTAGATTTACCCTCGCCGTTCTTACCTACGAATGCCACTTTCTCGCCACGCTTGATGGTAAGGGTCACATGGTCGAAGACGGTATGATCGCCATAATCCTTTCTCACCTCATCGCAGATGACAGGATAATCGCCGCTGCGGAGACAAGGAGGGAACTTGAGATGCATCTGCTTGGTATCCACCTCGTCCACCTCGATAGGAACGATTTTCTCCAACTGCTTGATGCGGCTCTGCACCTGTACAGCCTTGGTTGGCTTATAGCGGAATCGCTCGATGAAGTCCTTGATATCGGCTATTTCCTTCTGCTGGTTTTCGTAAGCGCGGAGCTGCTGCTCACGGCGCTCGGCACGAAGAACCACATACTCATCGTATTTCACCTTGTAATCCTCTACCCTTCCGCAGGTAATCTCCAGGGTGCGGTTGGTTACATTATTGATAAAGGCACGGTCGTGACTTACCAGCACCACCGCCTTGGCACTCTGAGCCAGGAACTGCTCCAGCCACTGGATACTCTCGATATCGAGGTGGTTGGTAGGCTCATCGAGGAGGAGCACATCCGGCTTCTGGAGCAGGATCTTTGCCAGCTCGATACGCATACGCCATCCACCGGAGAACTCCCGGGTAGGACGGTCGAAATCTTCACGGGTGAAACCCAGACCGCTCAGGGTTCGCTCTATCTCAGCCTCGTAGTTTTCACCGCCCATCATCATGTAGCGCTCGTGCTCCTGGGTGAACTTCTCCACCAGCTGGGCATAGCTCTCGCTCTCGTAGTCGGTGCGGTCGGCCATTTCCTGCTGCATCTTGTCGAGGCGCGCCTTCATCTCGGTATTGTGGGCGAAAGCCTTGCGGGTTTCCTGCTTCACGGTGGTATCATCCTGCAGTTTCATCACCTGAGGAAGATAGCCGATAGAGGTTTCATTAGGGATAGCCACCACACCGGAGGTTGGCTTCTGCAAGCCACAGAGAATCTTCAGCATCGTAGATTTGCCGGCACCGTTCTTACCTACCAGGGCAATGCGGTCGCGGTCGTTGATTACGAAGCTTACATCATTGAAAAGTGGCTTTACGCCAAACTCTACTTTCAGTCCTTCTACTGAAATCATACTATTTTACTTTGAACTTTGAATTTTGAACTTTGAACTTTGAACTTTATGATTAGCAGTTCTGTTATTGCTCTGACTTCTTCTCCTTACGGAATGAGCAGGGAGGAATCTCCATAGCTCAGGAAGCGGAAATCATGAGAGAGGGCATAATCATATACCTTCTTCCAATCACCATGCAGGAAGGCACTCACCAGGAGAAGCAGGGTGCTCTGAGGCTGATGGAAATTGGTTACCAGCATCTTCACTATCTTATAGGTATAACCTGGAGCGATGATGATCTGTGTGCTGGAATGCAAGGCTTCCAATCCGTTGCGGTCGAGATAATCGACGATTGCCTGGATAGCCTGCACCGGACTGATGCCATCCACCAGATTGCCATCTGCCGACAACTCGTATGGATCCCACTGTTTTACATGCAGGTCCTCTTCACTTGCCTCAGGATGCTTGATGAGATGCACTCCCATATAGTAGAGACTCTCGATGGTGCGCACGCTGGTGGTTCCCACGGCGATGACCTGGCACTCGTGCTTGATGAGCTTCTCCAGACTGCGACGATGAACCACGATATATTCGGTATGCATCTGATGACCTTCTATCTCAAGACTCTTCACCGGCTTGAAGGTTCCCGCTCCTACATGAAGGGTTACCTCTTCACGGTCGATGCCATGCGCATCCAAGTCCTGGAGCACCTCATCGGTGAAATGCAGACCGGCTGTTGGGGCAGCCACGCTACCCTTGATCTTGGAATATACAGTCTGATAAGTGGTCTTGTCACTTTCTTCTGTCTTGCGGTTCAGATAAGGAGGGATAGGCAACTCTCCCACTACCTCGAGAATCTCGGCAAAGGAAACATGCTCGTTGTCCCAGTCGAAATCCACCCAATAGTTGGTGCCACCACCCTTGGCTACCATCTCTGAAGCCTCTACACTGAGGGCATCTCCACGGCGCATGGTAGCAGAGAGAGTAAGCTGATGCCCCTTAATCTCGAAGTCTCGCTTCAGGCTTCCCTCTTTCCATTTCTTCAGGTTACCAATCATACAGAGCCATGAGCAGTGACCCGATGTCTGGAACATCAGCTCATAGTCGGTAGGTGCAGCAGGTTCCATCAGGAACACCTCGATGAGTGCTCCCGTCTCCTTGCGGAAATGCATGCGCGCCTGGATTACCTTGGTATTATTGAATACCATCATGGCACCCTTTGGCAGATAGTCGGGAAGATGGAAGAACACATCGTCGCTTACCTCGCCATGCTTATAGACCAGCAGTTTACTGTGGTCGCGCTGTGAGATAGGAAACTTGGCGATGCGCTCATCAGGCAAATCGTAATTATAATCGCTTATCTTAATATGTTTTGTATCCATTATGTTTTATTATCGAATTCTTTTATGTAGAGTTTATTAAACGATACCAGCCATGACAACACTTCTTGTCACTACATATACTAATGTGAGCATTAAAATGACCATTGCCTTATCGATATCGTCATGATCATATCCTGTACTTGTATACTGGTTGGAGATATAATTAATCTTTGGAGAAATCCGAAGATAAATCTTGTAATAAAGCAGATAGACCAGAATGCCTACGATGATACCGATAATCATGCCGCAAAGAATATCTGAAGGGTAATGTACACCTAGATATAATCGCGTCCAACAGTTTATGAGAGACCATATTACCAGTGTTATCGTGAGCAATTTACTACGGATAAGTAAGGAGAAGAAAACAGCCAGCGACATCGTATTGGCAGCATGTGCAGAGCAGAAGCTATAACCCTTCAGACGGATATTGTCCACAACCTGCACCATATACTTGAATGTAGGATCATTTGAAGGTCTCCATCTCTCAGCCAGCTGTTTGATGATGCCGTCAACCAGTCCATCAGCAAATAGAACGCAGAAGATTGCGCTTCCCACCACCAGGGCTATCTGCCCCATCGTCTCATTGTTGCGCATAACAACAAAAAAGAGCATGACGTAGAGTGGTATCCACGTCAGGCCCGATGTTAATATCTGTACCATCTGGTCAAGCATGATGTTGTCGCTACCATTGAAGATGCTCAACACCTGCATGTCCATGTCTTGTATTTTACTGAAATCCATTATATTTCTTCTATATGTTTGGTTTCTATCCAACCTTCTCTGCCATCAGCAACACGAATGCCTCGCCATCCATTTATTGTCTTGTCGGTAATATCCACCCGGGTTCCTTCATGCAGGACAAACAAGTCAGCACTTTGTTTGGCAGGTGTCTTCTTGATATTTACCGATGGTTCCATAATGATGGCACCCGTCCTGTTTATCAGAACCTGTTTCTGCTGATAGGCAAACAGATTACTTATCAGGAAGGAAATCAGGAAGAATAAGCCTCCGAAAAATCCTATCTTGCGCATGAAGAGCTGAGGTCCAAAGAGATAAACCAATACGAGTATCAACGCCATGATGATACTGAAGATTCCAATCTTTGCCCAATTGTCTACACTCGTGTAGTTGACAAGCATCCTGTACCATGTGACGAAGAACATTTCTGATGCCGGTGTAATCTTGTCAATGGTCTTGCTTCTTGCAAACTGGAGATTGAAATTGATGTCCTCATCTCCCGGGGCGTATAAGTGAGCACGCTCATAGTTGAGCACAGCCTTCGTGATATTGTCTGTACGGAAATAAGCATTGCCGAGATTATAATAGATGGCAGCAGATGCCCTAGTCTTCAATATCTCCTCGTAATCACGAATAGCTTGCTGATAATTACCTTTCTGATACTCTGTATCTGCATTCTGTTTGGTGATGGCACTAGCCTCAAGAGTGAAGCCAAGCATCATTGCCAGAAGCATGATGAGGGAATATCCGTTGCGATTGGTCTTGCGCTTCTTACGTGCCATATTGATTGCATTCTCTATTTCCATGATTCCTGTTATTGCAGCATTGAATGTATGATTCATATTACCCACTGAATCGCCTGGTGCATAACGCTCGAATTCACACTCATCAATAGCTGTAGTAAACTTCTTGATGGTATCTTCGTCTACGTTGTGAGAAATCATTTTCTCGCGGATATTTTCACGATTCAGCTTTTCTACAGGTATATTCAGTTTGTAACTGATATATCCCCATAAAGCACGTAATACTTCATCATAAAACTCTCCCTGTTTGTGCTTTACCATCAAGAGATGAGCTTTCTTCAAGCGCTTGGTTGCCATCTTCTTTGCCTTGTTGGAGCGCATCTTGACGATGTCGGCATTTTCCATAGCTCTGCGATGGAAGATGATAATCAATGCGATGAAAGCAAGCAGAGGAATCAACAGACAGATCCAATAGCTTGCGCTGCCATAAAACATGTCGTTGATGTTCTGGTGACAGTCTTTGCCGAGCTTCAGGGTATGAATGTCCTTGTCTTTGTTGAAATCAGCACCTTCATTGCTGTTACTTGAGCCGTCACCCTTATCAACCTTGATGGTGAATGGTTGAGTCTTGATGGTCTTATACCTGGATGATGATGTATCATAATAGGTAAATTCGATGGCTGGTATGGTATACTGACCTTGATTGCGAGGTACCGCAAGGAAGTCGTAAATCATATTGCCCTCCAGACCATTGGCAGTAAGTCGGGTTTTGTCTGTTATTTTTGCATCATACTGATCGAAGTCTTTCGGGAATTCGATAATAGGCTGTTTCAGCAGCTTCAGATTTCCGATACCTCCTACAACCACACGTATATTGATGGGTTCGCCGGCTTTTACTTCTTTCTTGTCTATAGTGGCAGAAATATTAAACTTACCTACTCCACCTGAGAAATCAGCAGGACGTTGCGGTAATGGGTCAACCGAAATGGTAATACCCGGAGCCTTGATATCCTTGTGAACCTCAATATAACCGGAACCTCCATTAAAGAAAGCTTCCATAGGATCAATATTACGGTTTTGCTGGACAACGATTCCCTTGAAATTGATGGAAGGTATTTCCAGCTTTCCTGTCATCTGTGGATACATGACGTATTGACTCCAGGTCACGCATTTGTATGGTCGGCCGTTGACCATCTCTGTATGGAACTGCTTCTGTTGAGGAAGCGGAACTTCCTGAGTATGAAAACCTTTCAAATCAGGCATCTTACCCTCCAATTGGGTAAGTTCAACCAAAGTATAAACCTTATAAGTCAGCAAGATAGGTTCTTGTTCTGTGACATGTTTCTTGTTGGCAGAAACCTTGATGAAGAGGTCGCTGCCAGAAATGCTGGAACCAGCCTGTCGCATATGAGGTTCATCATTATCATTTCTTCCATGCATCTTGGTAGAACCATTAGGATTACGGGCAGCCTGTCCGGTAACATTAATCTTAACAGCGCGGGATGCCAGTTTCTTTCCCCCTACAAGGACCTGGGAAGAACCGATGGTGAAAACACCATTCTTGGCTGCATAAAGCGTATAAGTAATCGTTACGGAAGAAGATGATGATGTATGTCCGTTTATCATCTGATAACTGGACTGTTGCGATGTGTATGGACCAGCAATGACCTCCAGCCCGTTCGGCACGTTTCCCATGCGGAATTCCTCCACGTCGCGTGCATTGATGGTATACGCAACACGGAAGTTTTCACCTGCCGCTACATGGGATGGAGCCGATACTTTCAGGTGTTGGGCAACAGCATTTATGCTGGCGCTCATCAGTATCATCAAGATGATAGTAAACCTACCTATATGTTTCATATTTATTATCTAATTACAAATTATATTCTTTATCTTACAAATGAATATCTAAAGAGACAGAGCTACCAGTTTTTGTCATATACCTTTCGGCGTGGCTGGCTCATTGCCTTCTGCATCTTGCGCTTCGTAGCTTTCTCTTGCTGGATAGCAGCGTTCAAGAGCTGTTCGGCATTGTCGCGACTCATTTTTTCCTGATTCTGCTTGTTCTTGTCAGAATTATTCTTGTCCTGATTCTTGTTTTGCTTATCTTTGTTTTGGTCGTTCTTATTTTGCCCGTCCTTATTTTTGTTCTTGTCGTTCTTCTTGTCCTTGTTTTTATCGTTTTTATTCTTGTCCTTATTGTTCTTGTTATTTTGATTCTGCTGGTTGTTCTTGAGCAACTTTTTGCAGAGGGCAAGATTATAACGAGTCTCATTGTCTTGAGGGTTGCATCTTAAAGCCATCTTGTAATACTCGATGGCCTGTGCATATTCCCGGTGGTTTTGCATCACTACTCCCATATTGTGATAGCTCTTGGAGCGGCGGAAGATATTGCTCTCCAATTGTGCAGCATTACCAAACTGAACCATTGCCAGTGAATCTTTCTGCTGCGCCAGCAAGGCACAGCCAAGGTTATATATCGCCTGTGGATTCTTCTGATTCTTGGAGATAGCCTTGCGATATTGGGTCTCAGCAGCTGCCCACTTCTGGGACTTGAAAGCCCTGTTTCCCTGGCGTATCAAGTTGCGGTCGGTTTGTGCGTCAGCGTTTGTCCCACCTCCCAACAGAAAAGCTACCGTTACTATTATATAATGTATATAATGTATATAGTTCATATCTTATATCATTTCTTCAAATCTTTCTTAAAGAACTTGATGTTCCTAAGCATCGGATTCTTCACTTCCATCATGCAGACCTCAACGAGGAGCAAGAGTATAATCAAGATTCCTACAGCCTGGAACTGTTCGTCATAAGCACTGTAGATGACACTGGTCATATCCCCTTTCTGCAATTTTGCCAAGTCATCGTTGAGCGCTTTTTCTACATCGCTAGTATTATCTACATGGATATACTGTCCTTTGCCAGCCTGTGCCAATTCGTGGCACATCTGCTCATTCAAGGCGGTCATTACCGTATTGCCGGCATTATCTGTCAGATAAGAGCCGTCTCCCATAGGGATTGGAGCACCCTTGGCGTTACCGATACCCA
The DNA here is from genome assembly GCF_052116205.1 of Prevotella sp. Sow4_E9_plate. Classification (NCBI taxonomy): domain Bacteria; kingdom Pseudomonadati; phylum Bacteroidota; class Bacteroidia; order Bacteroidales; family Prevotellaceae; genus Prevotella; species Prevotella sp. Sow4_E9_plate. Next base: position 85,936 of record NZ_JBQKLN010000007.1, read on the forward strand.
GGATAAACACGTTGATGCCTTTCTTGTTGGCCATCTGGGCTGCATCCTGAGCACCCACCTCATGGTTCTCACCATCAGTTATCACGATGATAGCCCTACCGATGTTTTCCTGCTGGGTGAAACTCTTTGAGGCAAGACTGATAGCCTGGGCTATGTTGGTGCCTTGAGTTTGTATCAAGCTTGGCGAAATGTTCTGCAGGAACATCTTGGCAGAAACATAGTCGCTGGTGATAGGCAACTGCACGAAGGCATCGCCAGCAAAGACGATAAGACCAATCTTGTCGTTGCTGAAGTTATCTACCAGATTCTCTATCAGCATCTTGCTCTTGTCTAGACGGGATGGAGCCACATCTTCTGCCAGCATGGAATTGGAAATGTCCAGACAGATCATAGTCTCGATTCCGTTGCGCTTGTCGTGAGAAACCTTGCTACCCATCTGCGGTCGCGCCACCATCACGATAAGTAATGCCAGGGCTGCAAGCATCAGCACGAATTTCACCGTTGGGCGGTATTTGGATATGTCGGGCATCAGCTGTTTGAGCAACTCAGGGTCTCCCAGTCTTCTCAGTTTTGCCCTTCTTTTTCTCCAACCGATAAAGCGTACCAGTATGAGTACCGGGATTATCCATAGAAGCCAGAGAAATATAGGATCTTCAAATCTTAACATTGTTCTATATATTTATGGTATTCTTCTGAGCCAAGTAATGCGCAGCAAAATCTCCAGGAGCAATACCAGGAGTGCTGCCAAGGCAAAAGGCTGATAAGCCTCATAGCGTTTGGCATAATGCTTCACATTGAATTTTGACTTCTCCAGTTTGTCGATATCTTGATAAATCTTCTTCAACTCCGCATTGTTGGTAGCACGATAGAAGTTACCGTCTGTGGTTTGCGCAATGTCGCGCAGGGTCTGCGTGTCAATTTCTACTGGAATATTGACATATTGCACACCACCAGCTACTGGCATTGGGTATGGAGCCACCTTGTTGGTTCCCACGCCGATGGTATAAACACGGATGCCATAGCTCTTGGCAATTTCTGCAGCAGTCATAGGCGATATGTCGCCCATGTTGTTACTGCCATCCGTCAAGAGAATCACCACCTTGCTCTTAGACTTGGAATCCTTCAATCGGCTTACTGCATTTGCCAAACCCATACCTACAGCAGTACCATCATCGATGAGTCCGCGTGCGGCAATGTCAGTTCTTGTATCTTGCAACAGGCGCAGCAGACTGGCATGATCGGTAGTCATTGGACATTGGGTGAATGCTTCACCTGCAAAGATGGTCAAGCCGATATTGTCGGTAGGACGACCTGAGATAAACTCATTTGCCACATCCTTAGCCGCTTCCATTCGGTTTGGCTTCAGGTCTTCAGCAAGCATGGAGGTTGATACGTCCATAGCAAGCATGATGTCAATTCCCTCCACAGTCTTGTTGTCCCAAGAATGATGAGTCTGTGGGCGAGCCATGGCACACACAATGAGCACAAAGGCGATGCATCTCAGTACCATAGGCAGATGGATGAGTCGCACTCGAAGACTCTTTGGCGCATACTGATACATTCGGGTATCGCTCATGCGCATAGTTGGCTCACTTTTCTTTCTCCCAAGAAAATACCATAAGATATAAGGTATCAGCAACAGGAGTAGCAGAAAATATGCTTTACTTGCAAATTCCATTTCTTATAACATTTATAGTTTGCATCACTCTGATGATTTTGTCTATCAGTGATGGTTTTACATCAACAGCATGACAACTTGATAGATGATATAGCCTAAGATAGCAACAGCGCTGAAGCCTCCTATCCAAAGCAGCGTTTTGATGAAGCGGCGTTGCTGCTGAGACTTCTGGTCCTCGCTGCTGAGCGTAGGCACAATTTTCTCTTCCTTAGGCAGCTCATTGGTCTTCGTCTGGTCGATGAAGTTAATTGCATTTACCAGGTTGGCATCATTTTCATTCATCGGAATCTCGTATTTGGCGAACTTGACGAGGTCGGCTGTTGAGAAGAGCATTCTCAATTCGTCAATCATCTTCTGATCGCCAGAAGCACGCAGGTTCTCAATGATTTCAGTACTGGTCATCTCCATGGCATTGAAACCAAACCGATTTACTATATATTCACGCAGCGCATTGGTAAGGTGAGTATAGTACTCCTTCTGTGTTTCCTGGTTCGATGTACTGTGATGCTGTTTGATGTAGTTAATCTCTTTCAATGCCTTCTCATGGGCAGGCACACGTTTGATGATACGGATGCGGGCAATGATAGGCTTATTCTTCTTCAATCGGTTGCGCAGATAGAGCATTGCTCCACAGACGATTAACAGCAGAAAGCTCAACCAAAAGGCGAAGCTCCACTCACTCCAGAGGAAGGGATTCTCCTGCACCGTCTTGGGAGGATAGAACTGATTGGGATGAACCGTATCCACGGGTACTGTGAGCACCTTCAGCGCCAATGGGTTGCCGTGGCAGTTCTTACCGTCTATCTTCACATTGAGTGCCGGGATGGCATACACCTTCTCATCAAAAGATGTGATGGTATAGTCGCGGCTTACCACCATCTGGTTGTCACCTAGATGCATGGTGTCACCCTTGCTCTGCTCCACCACCTCAACACCTGGAACTATCTGGACCTGAGGCTTGAAGAATGGCATCACCACCTTGGCACCCTTTCGGGCTGTAGCCTTAAGGTGCAGGATGGTCTGCTGTCCGATAAGCATCTGCAAAGAATCGATGCGCTGTTCCACTGTCTGGCTGAAAGCCAAACCAGAACAGCCCATAAGAGCCATTGTCAATATGATATTCTTAATTTTCAACATTGTTGCTTTACTTTGAACTTTGAGCTTTGAACTTTAAACTTTATGATTAGTAAAGCCGTAGAATTCTTCACTCTTCACTCAATTTAACCTCTTTGTTTGAACAGTGCCAGGAGCGACTTCGAAAAGTCCTCATTGGTTGCGACTGATGTCCAATCCACCTTGCTTTTGGCAAAGAGCTGGCGCAAGTTGTCCTGGCGTCGGAACCAGTTCTGTGCATGAGCCACTCTCAACTTTTTGGAACTGGTGTCGATATACATCTCATGCCCTGTCTCTGCATCCATTACTTTCAGCAATCCTACGTCAGGCAACTGTTTGGCTCTCGGGTCATATACCTGAATGCCCACCACATCATGTTTCTGGTTGGCAATCTGCAAGGCATGCTGATAATCCTTCTGGTCGTAAAAGTCACTGATGAGGAAAGCCGTACAGTGACGTTTCATCACGCGTGTGAAGTATTCCAAGGCACAGCCGATGTTGGTACGCTGGCTCTGAGGGTGGAAGTCGAGCATTTCTCTGATGATATAAAGAATATGCTTTCTACCCTTCTTAGGTGGAATGTATTTCTCTATTCTGTCGGAAAAGAAGATGACACCTATCTTGTCGTTGTTCTGGATGGCACTGAAAGCCAAGGTGGCAGCTATCTCGGTTGCAAGGTCGCGCTTCATCTGGCGCATCGTACCAAAGTCGAGCGAGCCACTCACATCCACCATCAACATCACGGTAAGCTCTCGTTCCTCTTCGAACACCTTGACGAAAGGACGATGAAAACGTGCCGTGACATTCCAGTCGATATCTCTCACGTCGTCACCATACTGGTATTCGCGCACCTCGGCAAAGGCCATACCCCTGCCCTTGAAGGCAGAATGGTACTGACCGGCAAAGATGTTCTGGCTCAATCCGCGAGTCTTGATCTCAATCTTCCGAACTTTCTTTAAGATATCTTGTGTATCCAACTTATTACTTTGAACTTATTTACTTTGAACTTTGAACTCCTTTACATTGAGCTTTGAACTTTGAACTTTGAACTTTATGATTAGCTAAGCAAATGAATTCTTCACTCTTCGTTCTTCACTCTTCACTTCCTTCATCAAGGCACTTCCACCTTGTTGATGATACGGCTTACGATTTCCTCGCTGGTCACTTCGCTAGCCTCAGCCTCGTAGGAGAGACCGATACGATGGCGGAGCACATCGTGAGCCACAGCACGAACATCTTCAGGAATCACGTAACCACGGTGCTTGATGAAAGCATAGGCGCGGGCAGCCTTGGCAAGGGAAATGCTGGCACGAGGACTACCGCCGAAGGTAATCATGTCCTTCAGGTCGCCCAAACCATAACGGTCAGGATAACGGGTAGCGAAGACGATGTCGGCTATATACTGCTCAATCTTCTCATCGATATACACCTCGTTCACGATGCTGCGGGCCTTCAGGATTTCTTCTGCTGTAGTTACTGGAGTAACCGTTGGCAGACCGCCCTGAATATTCTCACGGATGATGAGCTTTTCTTCCTCGATAGTTGGATAGTCAATGATGACCTTGAGAAGGAAACGGTCCACCTGAGCTTCAGGAAGCTGATAGGTTCCCTCCTGTTCTACCGGGTTCTGTGTTGCCATTACCAGGAACGGATTTGGCAATTTAAATGTCTGTTCGCCGATAGTAACCTGATGTTCCTGCATTGCCTCGAGCAAAGCACTCTGTACTTTGGCTGGAGCACGGTTGATTTCATCAGCCAGAACAAAGTTGGCGAACACCGGACCACGCTTTACATGGAAGGTTTCGTCTTTCTGAGAATAAATCTGTGTTCCCACCACGTCGGCAGGCAACAAATCTGGTGTAAACTGTATGCGGCTATAGTCTGCACTTACTAACTGTGACAATGTTTTGATTGCGAGAGTCTTCGCCAAACCAGGCACACCTTCAAGCAAGATGTGGCCGTCAGAGAGAAGACCGATGAGAAGACAGTCAACAAGGTGCTTCTGACCTACGATGACCTTGTTCATGCCCATTACCAAATTGGTAACAAACTGACTCTGTTGTTCAATCCGGATGTTCAACTCACGGATATCAATAGCTTCTGCCATAATTCTTATAATATTATTTTACGTTTTATTCTACTTTTTACGATGAATTAGGGTGCATATCTACACCCTCCCTCTTAAATCAAACGCAAAAGTACTGAATTATGGGGACAAAAGCGAATAATGCTAACTAAATAATATTAAAAATGTTTCACAAAAGCTATTTTTAGAAACTTTTAATGAAACCCTTCCTATATATGGAATCTTTCTTTCAATAAAATGTCATATTTAGGAAGGGCTGGATGATATAAGAAACCTTAGCGATTACGATGTTTCATATACCAGGGATGTACGACGAAATTATACAGGACAAGTGACAGACCTGTAAATATCATGCCTGGAATAAGCACTTCGTGAACGGTTGGGTTGAAGATGACGTTATTGACACCCGGAACTTGCTTGTAAGCATTTTCCAAAAACATAAAACCTATCGCAATACCTAATGATAGCCCAAATTCCCATGCCAGAAAGAAGGAACTGGTACTGGTGCCGCGCTGACAATGCTTGGCCAGCTTGATGTAGAAAAGCAGAAATCTGCTACCGATCACACCTATTCCCATACCTAGCAGCAAAGGCACAAGCACCTCTACGGCAAAGTCCTGGTCGTTTAATGAAACGAACTCGGCTGCTCCCATTAATACCAAGCCCACGAGAGCCTGACTCTTCAAGTCGGCATCGGCAAAGACATATTTCTCTGCAACAATAGCCATCAGCAGTCCTAACAGAAACATCAGGTAAACCGTCTGGTTATGAGGAATGGCAAAATACATTCCTGCGCCTATCAATATGAGTACAATATTGATGAACAGCGGGATGCCTTGTGGCAGGAAGAAACGGTCGTAACTGAAAAGCGGCAAGTGCTCAGAGGGAGCCTTGAAGGGGAACTTTACCAGCGATACAAGTACGAAAGCTCCAAGAGCCAACAGGGAAGCTACCGGAAAGATAAGGTGCATGTCTGAAAAATCATCAACAAGCCAAGCGATAATTGGTCCCGTGGCAATAGATAGTCGGGCGAACCAGGAGGTGATATAATTCGCCTCGGTGCGCTGGAAAGACTCGCAAGTGTCAATTACCAACGTGCTGGTCAGGGCCATTTGTGCCAGTCCTAAGAATGCGCCCTGTACTACTCGTGTTGCTACCAGAACTCCAAAGCCGAACTTGATGTTCCAGAAGGTCTCCAGATAATAGAGTGCAACGAGACTGATTGCCACGCAACAGATAGAAACCAGACATACTCTGTTACGGCGATAGCGTTGCAGGAGATAGGAACAGAAGCCACCCAGAAGGAATAAACCAAATCCGTAAGCACCTACTACAACTCCTATCTGCCAGTGACGATAACCTTCAATGGTCATAAAATAAGGTATGCCGATGATGAGCATGCAGACACTCGTCATCAGAAGCAGGTTGGCAAAACAGAGTCTCCAGAAGTCCCGATGCCATAATTTAATATGTATGGGCGTGTTTTGTGTATCCATAACCAAAAACTTTATGAACTATATGACGCAAAAATGTAGAGAGGAGGCTTAATAGCTCTCCTCTATGCTTGGATATTCTGTACTCTTAACGGCGTCGATGTATGCCTTCACACCCTTCTGCATCTCCTCGCCTACCTGGGCAAAGTGGCGCAGGAACTTTGGCTTGAAGCCTTGGGTCATACCAAGAGCATCAGCATAGACCAGAACCTGTCCGTTGCAACCGTTGCCGGCTCCGATACCGATAGTTACGGCTTTCACCTGTCGTGTTACTTCAGCCGCCAATTTAGCTGGAACCTTTTCCAGGACAATGGCGAATACGCCAGCCTTATCAAGAGCGATAGCATCGCTGATGAGCTTCTGAGCCTCAGCCTCATCCTTGGCACGGATACCATAACCACCAAACTTGTTGACGCTCTGTGGAGTGAGTCCAAGATGACCATGCACAGGAATACCGGCGTCTACCAGAGCCTTGACAGTATCAGCAATTTCGATGCCGCCCTCCAGCTTGAGTGCGTCTACTCCTGTCTCCTTCATCATGCGGCAAGCATTGCGAAAAGCCTCTTCCTTGCTGATCTGATAGCTGCCGAAAGGCATATCGCATACCACGAAGGCATGCTTGCAGGCACGAGCCACGCTACGGGCATGGTAAATCATCTGGTCAACAGTAATTGGCAAAGTATCTGCATTTCCAGCCATTACATTGCTGGCAGAATCGCCAATCAGGATGCTGTCGATGCCAGCGGCATCCAGAATGCCTGCAGTCGTAAAGTCGTAAGCTGTAAGCATTGTAACCTTCTCGCCTGCTGCTTTCATTTCAGCAAACGTCTTTGTTGTAATTTTCTTTTTGTCAGTAGATAAATATCCCATGATTATTATATTATCTTTTTCTGTATTTATTACTTCTTGATTACTTCTTGTTTTCTTCTACAACTTTCACTAAGTCGGCAAATGTAAAGCCAGAGTAATCGGCAATTACATAGTCGCTATATGGCTCAATCGACTCCTTGGAATTGGTAGTGGAAAGTCCGAGGGTGAATGCACCTGCAGCACGTACAGCCTTCAAGCCGTTGAAGCTGTCTTCCAGTCCTACGCACTCTTCCGGCTTGGCATCAAAGCATGCTGCGCCCTTCAGGTAGCAGTCCGGATCCGGTTTGCTCTTGGCGAAGTCTTCGCTGGTCAATACACGGTCAAAGTAGCCTTTGAATTCCGGGTGCTGTCTGTAGACATTCTGCATCTTCTGAACGTTGCTACTCGTTACTACAGCGCACTTTACACCATTCTGCTTCAAGTCTTTGATGAAGTCTTCGAAGCCAGTGATGTAAGGGTACGACATATTCTTCTCAAATTCATTGAGACGAGTAGTAATCTTATCCTGTTCTGACTTTGCATCGGTATAACCTTTGATATGAGCAAAAACAGAATCTTCAGAGAAGTACTTATCATAAATCTGTACTAATGTCTGTCCTTTGATGCGGTACTCGAAATCTGGGATTTCCGGATGATATTCACGTCCAATCATACCCCAGAAGATGGAATACTGTGATTCGGTTTCGAACACTACGCCATCCAGGTCAAATAATGCAGCCTTTATCATATTAACTATTCTATAATATCTGTTATGTTTTACTATCTAATTGAGTCGAACAAGCAGTTTTATGCATTTTTCTGCTCTACAACATCTTTTTTCGGATGCAAAGGTACACATTTTTTTAATAAGTTGGGACCAAAATCTAAATAAATATATAAAAAAAGCTATATAATTTTGTTTTGTCCACTAATTGCGTTAACTTTGCACCTTAATATATTAAAAGATTCACTTAAATAAGTAATATAAACGAAAGATAATAGAAGGATGAACATCATAGAGAAATATTTCACCCATCTTACTGATGAGCAGAAAAAGCAGATAGCAGCGCTCGATGAGCTGTATCGCGACTGGAACAACAAGATCAATGTCATCAGCCGTAAGGATATTGACAACCTTTATGAGCACCATGTGCTTCATTCCATGGCAATAGCCAAGGCCATCAATTTCCGTCCTGGTACAGAGATTCTTGACTTCGGATGTGGTGGCGGTTTCCCGGGTATTCCGCTTGCCATTCTCTTCCCAGAATGCCAATTCAAGCTCATCGATGGAACCGGCAAGAAGATTCGCGTGTGCAATGAGGTGGCTTCTGCCATCGGCTTGAAAAATCTTGTGGCTGAGCACTTGCGTGGTGAGGATGAGAAAGGAAAGTATGATTTCGTGGTAAGCCGTGCTGTGATGCAGTTGCCTGACCTGATGAAAATCATCAAGAAGAATTTCAAGAAGAAGGGGCAGAACGCTCTGCCTAATGGCTTGATTTGCCTGAAGGGCGGCAATCTGCAGGAAGAGCTCAAGGATTACCGCAATGTGGCAGAAATCACTCCGCTTAGCACCTTCTTCGAGGAAGAATGGTTCAAGCAAGACAAGCAGCTTATCTATGTTCCGGCGTAGAAGTGAAGAGTGAAGAACGAAGAGTGAAGAGTGAAGAGTGAAGAGTGAAGAATTCAATAGCCTTTACTAATCATAAAGTTCAATGTTCAAAGCGCAAAGTTCAAAGTAAAGGAGCGCAAAGTTCAAAATAAAGGAATTCAATGTTCAAAGTAAATAAAGTAAAATGTTACATATAGAAAGATTTCAAGTCAACATGTTGCAGGAGAACTGCTATGTTGTAAGTGATGAGACCAAGGAATGCGTCATCATCGACTGTGGAGCGTTCTATCCTGAAGAGCGCAATGCCATCACCCAATATATCCGTAAGAACGAACTGAAGCCGGTTCATCTGCTCGTTACCCATGGCCATCTTGACCACAACTTCGGCAACGACACCATCTATAAGGAGTTTGGCTTGAAGCCGGAAGTGGCTCAGGGCGATGAGAAGCTGATGAAGGGGCTGGCCCATCAGGCAGAGACCTTCTATCAGATGCAGCTGGATACGAAGTTCCCTCCTATCGGTCATTTCTTCGAGGAAGATGAAATCATCAAGTTCGGCAGCCATGAGTTCAAGGTTATTGAGACTCCTGGTCATAGCAACGGTTCCGTCACTTTCTATTGCGAGGCTGAGCATGTTGCGTTTACCGGCGATACCCTCTTCAAGAGTTCTATCGGCCGTACCGATTTCCCTGGTGGCAGTATGTTCCGAATCATCAACAGCCTGCGCCATCTGGGTATGCTCCCTGATGAAACCAAGGTGCTTCCTGGTCATGGCGATGCTACCAGCATTGGAGAGGAACTGGCGCACAATCCTTACATGGACCGATAATTTTAACCAGAGAATCAGAAATTGAAAAAGAATAATACAGAGAAGATCATTCTTGGAATTGACCCGGGAACCAACGTGATGGGCTATGGTGTGATACGCATCATGGGCAATAAGGCTGAGTTGGTGGTGATGGGTGTCATCGACATGCGCAAGGAGAAAGATCCCTATCTGCGACTCGGCAAGATATTCGAGCGGGTTACAGGCATCATCGATTCTTATCTCCCTGACGAGATGGCGATTGAGGCTCCCTTCTTTGGAAAGAACGTGCAGTCGATGCTCAAACTTGGTAGAGCTCAGGGAGTTGCCATCGCTGCTGCCATCCATCACGATGTGCCCATCCATGAATATGCTCCTCTGAAAATCAAGATGGCAATTACCGGACAGGGACAGGCATCCAAGGAACAGGTGGCTGCGATGCTGCAACGCATGCTCAACATCAAGGAGGATGAAATGCCGAAGTTCATGGATGCTACCGATGCACTGGGCGCTGCCTACTGCCATTTCCTGCAAATGGGCAGACCGGAGATCAGCGACAAGCATTATAGCAGCTGGAAGGACTTTGCACAGAAAAACCAGTCGCGCATTGGCGGCACCAACGGCATGACTGGGCCACAAGCCAAACTTCTGGCTGCCATCAATCGCACAACACATAAATAAAAATATAAGAGAGATGCAAAAGATTATTAGCATTAAGGATGGCGTGACTCGTATGCCGGAATGGCGTATGGCCGAGCCTGTAAACTTTGAGTCCTGCGAAGGTGAACATATCGCCATCGTTGGACCAAATGGTGGTGGAAAGTCGATGTTTGTTGACATCATTGTCGGCAGACACCCTCTGTTAATGCACGACCCTGATTATGATTTCTCACCTAGCACCAAAAAGATGGTGAGCGACAACATCAAGTATATCACCTTCCGTGATACCTATGGTGGCGACAACGACCGCACATATTTCCTCCAGCAGAGATGGAACCAGCTGGAAATAGATGAGAACACTCCGATTGTGAAGGATAAGCTGGAAGAGGCCTACAACATGGCGGGCAAAGATACTCCGGAGCGACGCAATTTGCAGAAGCATATCTATGAACTCTTCCACATGGAGCATCTGCTCGACAAATACACTATCCTCCTGAGCAGCGGCGAGCTGCGCAAGTTCAAGCTGGCTTCTACCCTCTTCTCAGAACCACGCGTCCTCATCATGGACAATCCGTTCATCGGACTCGATGCCGATACCCGCGACCAGCTGAAGGAACTCCTCAAGACTTTGGCACAGGAGCATGCCCTGCAGATTATCCTCGTATTGAGCAAGAGCGATGACATTCCTGACTTTATCACCCACGTAGTGGAAGTAAAGGACATGAAGGTTATGCCGAAGTTGGCCAAGGAAGAGTATCTGGCTCAGCGCACTCCAGTCCCAAGCCGGATGTTGAGTGATGAGCTAGAACAGGAAATCATCAATCTGCCGTATAGTGACCGTGAGTATAAGAGCCAGGAAGTGGTCAAGATGAACAAGGTTCGCATTCAATATGGCGAGCGCATCATCTTGAAGGATCTGGACTGGACCGTGAACAATGGTGAGCGTTGGGCGCTGAGCGGACAAAACGGAGCCGGAAAGAGTACCTTGCTGAGTCTGGTATGTGCAGACAACCCTCAGAGTTATGCCTGCAACATCGCCCTCTTCGGTAATCCTCGTGGCTGCGGCGAGAGTATCTGGGACATCAAGAAGCATATCGGTTATGTTTCTCCTGAGCTCCACCGCTCATACCAGCGCGACCTCCCTGCCATCAGAATCGTGGCAAGTGGCTTGATGGATTCCGTAGGACTTTACGTAAAGCCGAAGGATGAAGATATGGATAAGTGCCGCTTCTGGATGAAGGTGTTTGGACTGGAAGGATTGGAGGAGCGTGGCTTCCTGAAACTCTCAAGCGGTGAGCAGCGTCTGGTTCTTCTGGCTCGTGCCTTCGTGAAAGATCCGGAACTTCTTATCCTCGACGAACCTTTGCACGGTCTTGATAATTACAATCGCCGTCTGGTTAAGGACGTCATCGAAGCTTTTTGCAAGCGAAACAATAAGACCATGATCATGGTTACGCATTACAAGGAAGAACTTCCTGCATGTATCGACCATAGCATTTTCCTCATGCGTCATGCATGATGAATATCCACTTCTGTGCTCTTGCCTATACGGGTAAGAGCGCAGAAGGCATATAATGAGGACTTGGCATTACACCTTATTATATTAATAAACGAGTTTCTTTCCGTTAATGAAAGTTAACTTTAACAAAGTATTCGGTAATATTTTTCTATGTTCGGAAAATATTCATTACCTTTGCAGATAATTAAGAAAAGAGTTATGCCATGATGGCTCAGTTGGTAGAGCAACGCATTCGTAATGCGTGGGTCGCGGGTTCGAGTCCCGCTCGTGGCTCTCTTGTCATTATGTACGATAAGCTAATTCAAGCGAGATTAGCACATCGGTAGTGCACGGGCTTCCCAAGCCTGTGAGGCGGGTTCGACTCCCGTATCTCGCTCGTTCATCTTTCCAGAAGTTATGGAAAGATTTTTTTGTAAAGTTTCGTAAACCTTTACGCACGTTTTTTCAACATTTCCGATATAATGTACCGATTTTTTTTATACCTTTGCATCAGATTTCAGAAAGATAACAATATTGATTAAAGAAATAGATATGACATCTGGGATGGAACTAATAGTAAAACGAATAACAAACATAATAACAAATCATGAAAGAGCTTAAAGCATTAAACAAGCGCACTGCTCCTAAGAGCGTCGCTCCAGAGAAAATTATTCAGTTTGGTGAAGGTAACTTCCTCCGTGCATTCGTTGATTGGATTGTATGGAATATGAATAAGAAAACTGACTTCAACGGTTCTGTTGTTGTCGTTCAGCCATTGCCTGGCGGTATGGTAGACTGGTTGAACGGTCAGGATTGCCTCTATCACGTGAACCTTCAGGGCAAAGAGAACGGTCAGGCTGTCAACACATTGGAGCGTATCGACGTTATCAGCCGTGCATTGAACCCATATTCTCAGAACCAGGCTTTCATGGCTTTGGCTGAGCAGCCAGAGATGCGTTTCATCATCTCTAACACAACTGAGGCTGGTATTGCATTCGATGATTCCTGCAAGTTCACAGATGCTCCAGCTGCTTCTTACCCAGGTAAGTTGGTTCAGTTGCTGTTCCAACGCTACAAGTTCTTCGAGGGCGACCCAACCAAGGGTATGATTTTGATGCCTTGCGAGCTGATCTTCTTGAACGGTCACCACTTGAAGGAGTGCATCTATCAGTATATCGAGCTTTGGAAGGAAGACATGGGTGCTGACTACGAGGGCTTCAAGGAGTGGTTCACCAACCACTGCTATGTTTGCGCTACACTCGTAGACCGTATCGTTCCTGGCTTCCCACGCGACACCATCAAGGAAATCCAGCAGAAGGTTTGCTACAAGGATAACCTCGTAGTAAAGGCTGAGAGCTTCCACCTCTGGGTAATCGAGAAGGCTGAGAACATGACTGTAGAGCAGATGCAGGAAGAGTTCCCTGCTCACAAGGCTGGTCTCCACGTTCTCATCACAGACAACGAGAAGCCATACCACGAGCGTAAGGTTACTCTCCTGAATGGCCCTCACACAGTATTGAGCCCTGTTACATACCTCAGCGGTGTGAACATCGTTCGCGATGCTTGCGAGCACCCAGTATTGGGCAAGTACATCCACAAGGTACAGTTCGAAGAATTGATGCAGACATTGAACCTCCCTATGGACGAGCTTCAGAAGTTCGCTTCTGACGTATTGGAGCGCTTCGAGAACCCATTCGTTGACCACCAGGTAACCAGCATCATGCTGAACTCATTCCCTAAGTTCGAGACTCGCGACCTCCCAGGCGTAAAGATCTACTTGGAGCGTAAGGGTGAGTTGCCACAGGGATTGGTATTCGGTCTTGCTGCCATCATCACTTACTATAAGGGTGGTGTTCGTGAGGACGGTGCTCCTATCCAGCCAAACGACGACCAGAAGATCATGGACAAGCTCACAGAGCTTTGGGCTACTGGCGACACCCAGAAGGTAGCAGAAGGCGTACTCGGCTTCGACTACATCTGGCATGAGAACCTGAACGAGACAGTTCCAGGCTTGACAGAGTTGGTTAAGAAGGACCTCGACCTCATTCAGGAGAAGGGTATGTTGGAGGCTGTGAAGACTATCCTCTAATCTTCAATTGACTAATATAAGGTAAAAAGATATGTAATAGAGTCCGGTAAGATGAAGTGATGCTTCATTCTTGCCGGACTTATTTTGTTGAAGGTGAAAAAGTCACTCGTCACTCGTCACTTTTAATTTTTTGAGATATTGTCTTATTGTTAAAAAGAAGATATCATATTAATATATATATTATATTTCTTATATAATAATGTACGCGCGAACATTAATATATATATAATTATTATAATCTTTTATTCTTAAGGCTTATCAACCTACTTTTGGAAAAAGAGGAAAAAACAAAAAGTGACGAGTGACGAGTGACTTTATCACTTTTTGTGGAAGAAGGATACTGCTCATCTGCCAGCTGCCGATGGAGCTGAAAATACGTGGCGACGCAGCCGGAACTACGTCGGGACGTAGAGGTTGCTACGTCGGGACGCAGTTGAGACTACGTCAGGACGTATTTTTGTCTATCTCTCCATGCTGTTGGACAAGGCATGAAAGACCCGTTGATTTACGACAGATACAGCCAGTAAATAGCAAAGAGAACGGCAATCATGATGACGCCTACTGCCATTTTAATCATGCAGGTGGCTACCTTTTTCAGAATAAACAGGCCCACCACCAGGACTACTAGCGCAAAAGCATAATAAAGGAAATTATCCATTGCGTCCCTCCTTTCTGAATGGTTTGTGGTTTGCATGATTTGGCTTATTGCCAGCATCATAAGGCTTATTGTCTTCCTTCATGGCTCTGATGAACTCATTAGGAATTGGAGTTTCAAACTCCATTGGCTGATGAGTCACCGGATGATAGAAGCAGAGCACATAAGCATGCAGGCAAAGACGGCCGCATGGGTCATCACCGTTTCCGTACTTGATGTCGCCACAGATAGGATGGCCCATATCTGCTGTATGTACACGAATCTGGTTCTTTCTACCCGTCTCCAGCTTATATTCTACCAGGGAATGCTCGGTAGTGCGCTGCAATGTATGAAAGTGGGTTACTGCATATTTGCCGCCATTGTCTGTTTCGCTGGCATAAGTAATATATGCCTTGTTGTCCTTCAACCAGTTGGCAACGGTTCCCTCGTCTTCCTCCATCTCTCCGGAAACCAGGGCAACGTATCGGCGGTCGTATACGTTGTGGTGCCAGTCATCCTCCAGCGCAAGCTCGGTCTGCTTGTCCTTGGCGTAAATCATCAATCCCGAAGTGTCACGGTCAAGACGGTGAACTACGTGAGCCTGGCAGTTCTGGCGGGTCTTGTGGAAGTAATCATCCAGTACGGTCTTTACGTTGAGCGTAGAATGTCCGGCAGCCATACTGAGGATGCCCACGTTCTTTTCAACCACGATGACGTAGCGGTCTTCATAAACAATCTTGATGTATCTGCTCTTGAAAACCTCCTGGTTCTTCTTGGTCTTGCTTACGCTCACCTTCATGCCAGGTTTCAGAGCATAGTCGAACTGGGTGATGGTCTTGCCATCCACCTTGATTCCTCTACCCTGCAGCGTCTGCTTCACCTTGGTCTTGCTGGGACCCTTTACGTTCTCCATCAGCCATTCCAACAACTGCGCCGGCTTCTCCACCTTGTAGTGGTCATATTCATTCGGATTGCCATAGCCGTAAGCATTGTTGGTATGCTTATTAAAATAGCCTTTATTATTTTGTTGTTTCATTTTCAATTTGCTGTTTCGTGTTATTTATATCTATTTGTTCTTAACACATATTCAACGGTATTGGGATATCGTTGATGCCTTTTAGCATGCAAAAGTAAGACTTTTCTGCAAAATGACAAAAAAGAGCTGTGTTTTTAACTAAAAAAAAGCAACTTTTACCAATAAATCATTGATATACAAATATTTTTTCGTAACTTTGCACACAAATTAAAGATAAATTCAGAAAAAGATATTTAGTAAACAAGAATGATAACAGTACAAAATCTTGCAATTCAATTCGGTAAGCGAGTGCTTTACAAAGATGTAAACCTCAAGTTCACACATGGTAATATTTATGGCGTAATCGGTGCCAACGGTGCTGGTAAGTCTACCCTCCTCCGTGCCATCAGTGGCGATTTGGAGCCAAACAAGGGTACAGTAGAAATGGGACCAGGAGAGCGTCTTTCCGTTTTGGAGCAGGACCACTTCAAGTATGACGAGTTCCGCGTGATGGACACCGTTCTGATGGGTCATCAGCCATTGTGGGAGAACATGAAGGAGCGCGAGCGCCTCTATGCAAAACCAGAGATGACAGAAGAGGATGGTAACCTCGCTGCTGAGCTGGAACTTAAGTTCGCAGAGATGAACGGTTGGGAAGCTGAGAGTAATGCTGCCCAGTTGCTTCAGAACCTTGGCGTGAAGGAAGATCGTCACGATAAGCTCGTTGGTGAGCTTTCTAATACAGAGAAGGTACGCGTGATGCTGGCGAAGGCTCTCTTCGGTAATCCTGACAACCTCCTCCTCGATGAGCCTACCAACGACCTCGACCTCGACACCGTAGAGTGGTTGGAGGAATATCTCAGCAACATCGAGCAGACAGTTCTCGTGGTTTCTCACGACCGTCACTTCCTCGATGCTGTCAGCACACAGACCGTGGATATCGACTTCGGTAAGGTAACCATGTTTGCCGGCAACTACTCTTTCTGGTACGAGAGTTCTCAGTTGGCTCTCCGTCAGGCTCAGAACCAGAAGATGAAGGCTGAGGAGAAGAAGAAGCAGTTGGAGGAGTTCATCCGCCGATTCTCTGCCAATGTAGCTAAGAGTAAGCAGACCACATCCCGCAAGAAGATGCTGGAGAAGCTGAACGTAGAGGAGATTCGTCCTTCTAGCCGTAAGTATCCAGGAATCATCTTCCAAATGGATCGTGAACCAGGTAACCAGATTCTGGAGGTTGAAGGCCTGAAGGCTTGCGATGAGGACGGAACAGTTCTCTTCGACAATGTAAACTTCAACATCGAGAAGGGCGAGAAGGTGGTATTCCTCTCTCACAACCCTAAGGCTATGACCGCTCTCTTCGAGATTATCAACGGCAACCGCAAGGCTGACGCAGGTGATTACAAGTGGGGCGTTACCATCACAACAGCTTATCTCCCACTCGACAACACCGAGTTCTTCCAGAGCGACATGAACCTCGTAGACTGGTTGAGCCAGTATGGTCCTGGCAATGAGGTGGCAATGAAGGGTTATTTGGGAAGAATGCTCTTCAGCGGCGAGGAAGTACTGAAGAAGGTAAACGTACTCTCCGGAGGTGAGAAGATGAGATGTATGATTGCCCGCATGCAGTTGCAGAATGCAAACTGTCTGATTCTCGATACTCCAACCAACCACTTGGACTTGGAGAGTATCCAGGCATTCAACAACAACCTGGTAGGTTTCAAGGGCAATATCCTTTTTGCCAGCCACGACCATGAGTTCATCAATACCGTGGCTAACCGTATTATCGAGCTCACCCCATCAGGAACCATCGATAAGCTGATGTCTTACGATGAGTACATCTATGATGAGGCTATCAAGGAGCAGAAAGCTAAGATGTACGGTCTGCAGTAATAGAAAATACACCTAAATGAGATAAGTGCCAATTCGATGAGAGTCGAGTTGGCACGCTTTTTGTCAAAACAACCATAAAAAGGAATAATCATGTTTAAAAAATTTAAGACTATGTCAAAAGAAAAGAAGATTAATATAGAGGACGGTAACGCTAAGGAACAGGTTCTCAACGAGAATGCTGAGCAGAACGATACTCAGAATAATGAAGAGCCTAAGGCTGAAGAGACAAATACAGAGGATGCTGACAATAAGGCGGCAGATGCTGACAGTAAGACTGACAATACTGACAATGCGGCAGAATCTGAAGAAGCAGATCCATTGGCAAAGGCTCAGCAGGAAGTAGAAGAATTGAAAAAGCAACTGCTCTATAAGACTGCAGAATTTGAGAATTACCGCAAGCGCACCCTGAAAGAGAAGGCTGATCTGATTCTCAACGGTGGTGAGAAGACTATTGCTGCCATTCTTCCAATTCTTGATGACTTCGAGCGTGCCATCGCAGACAAGAGCGAGGATCCTAAGGCTATCAAGGAAGGTGTTCAGATGATTTTCAACAAGTTCATCAAGACTCTTGAAGGTCTCGGAGTAAAGAAGATTGAGACTGCTGACAAGGATTTCGACGTAGATTTCCATGAGGCAATCGCTATGGTGCCAGGAATGGGTGACGACAAGAAGGGCAAGGTTATCGACTGCGTGCAGACCGGCTATACCCTCAACGACAAGGTAATCCGTCACGCTAAGGTTGCTGTAGGCCAATAAGTCTAATGAAGAATTACGATCAGGAATAAAGAAATAAAAATCCATATTTAACAAATGGCAAAGAGAGACTATTACGAGGTGCTTGGCGTTGATAAGCAGGCATCTGAAGACGAAATAAAGAAGGCTTACCGCAAGATAGCCATCAAATATCATCCAGACCGCAACCCTGGAAACAAGGAGGCTGAAGAAAAGTTCAAGGAGGCTGCAGAGGCATACGAGGTTCTTCATGATCCTCAGAAGCGTCAGCAGTATGATCAGTTCGGATTCGACGGTCCGCAAGGCGGTTTCGGTGGATTCGGTGGTGGAGCCAGCATGGATATGAATGACATCTTCTCTATGTTCGGCGATATCTTTGGAGGTCACGGTGGATTCGGTGGCGGATTCGGCGGTTTTGGCGGCAGCGCCCAGCCACAGCAGTACCAGGGAAGAGATTTGCGAGTACAGGCAAAGCTTACATTGGAAGAGGCTTTTGCGGGTTGCACCAAGAAGTTCAAGATTCGTAAAGACGTAACATGTTCTGCTTGCCATGGCACAGGATGCGAAGGCGGCTCACAGCAGGAGACTTGTCCTACCTGTCATGGTACGGGTTACACAGTCCGTACCGTGCGCTCTATGTTTGGAACCATGCAGACTCAGGCTGCATGTCCTACATGTGGCGGCGAGGGTCACGTGATCAAAAACAAGTGTAAGGCTTGTGGTGGTGAAGGCATTGTTGCTGGCGAAGAAGTTGTAGAAATCAATATTCCTGCAGGTGTGGATGACGGAATGGTCGTTACCGTACCAGGTAAGGGAGGCGCCGGTAAGCACAATGGCGTCAACGGCGACCTTCAGGTTATCGTACGCGTAGAAAAGAGCGATGTCTTCGAACGTAAAGACAAGGACCTCTACTATAATCTCGTACTCGACTTCTCTACAGCTGTTCTTGGCGGTGAAGTGGAAATCCCTACATTGGAGGGAAAGACTACCATCAAGATAGAACCAGGAACCCAGCCAGGTAAGCAGGTTCGCCTGCGTGGTAAAGGTATGCCTGCCATCAAGGGATATGGTTATGGACGAGGCGACATCATCGTGAACATTACCGTCTACATTCCTAAGACCCTCAACAAGGAAGAGAAGGAATTGGTGAAGAAGTTCAAGGAATGCGAGAACTTCCAGGCAGACAATGCCACCAAGAAGTCAATCTTTGACAGCATCAAGAATCTGTTCAACAAATAGATTCCTGAAGATTCTATGGATGAAATCTCATAAAAGATAAAAGTAACAGGCAATCCTGATTATTGGCTCAATGCCAGTATTGGGATTGCCACTTTTTGTACCTACACATTTATAATATATAAGAAATGAATTATCAAGAAACGACAGAATATCTCTTCAATAGTACTCCGGTGTTTGAAAAAATTGGTGCCAAGGCATATAAGCCTGGTCTGCAGACTACCCATGAGCTGGACGAGCACTTCGGTCATCCTCATCGTCAATATAAGACTATACATATTGCCGGCACCAACGGCAAGGGTTCCTGCTCTCATACGATAGCAGCCATCCTTCAAAGCCAGGGTTACAAGGTGGGATTATACACATCCCCTCATCTTGTTGATTTCCGCGAGCGCATCCGTGTGAACGGAGAATGCCTGCCGGAACAGTATGTCATCGACTTTGTAGAAGAGAACCGTGCTTTCTTCGAACCTCTTCATCCGTCTTTCTTCGAGCTGACCACGGCCATGGCATTCAAGTACTTTGCCGAGCAGAAAGTAGACTATGCGGTAATCGAAGTAGGACTTGGAGGAAGACTTGACTGTACCAATATCATCACTCCGGTTCTTTCTGTCATTACCAATATCAGTTTTGACCATACCCAGTTTCTGGGAAACACCCTGGCAGAGATAGCTGGCGAGAAGGCAGGAATCATAAAGCCTGACGTGCCTGTAGTTATCGGTGAATACATCGAAGAGACCCGTCCTGTTTTTGAGAAGGTTGCCGGAGAACGCCATTCTCCTATTCTCTTTGCACAGGATGAAGACACGGCTATGGAGGTAGATATGGAACTGAAAGGTTCCTATCAAGAACGTAACAGAAAGACCATTCTTGCAGCACTCAACGTCTTGCGACAGACGATGACCATCAGCGACGAAGCAATCAGAAACGGTTTCGGGCATGTATGTGAGCTGACAGGGTTGCGAGGTAGATGGGAGAAGCTGGGAGAAGCACCGCTTGTCATCTGTGATACGGGTCACAATCTTGCGGGATGGAAGTATCTTGCCACCCAGATTAATGATGTTGACGCTCAGGTCAAGCACATCGTTTTTGGAATGGTGGACGACAAAGATGTTGAGCACGTATTACAACTTCTGAGAGATAAGCTCAAAAATGGGGTAAAATTCTATTGGACGCAGCCTTCTACCAAAAGAGCCATTCCTGTGGAGAAATTGCGAGACACTGCATTAAAGTATAACTTGCATGGTGAGATGTATCATTCTGTAAAAGAAGCATATATGACTGCGAAAGCAAATGCAAAAAATGATGATTTTGTCTTCGTTGGAGGTTCAAGTTATGTAGTCGCTGATTTGCTCTCCTAAAAATTTTTAGTTTTTTTAAATCAAATAATTGCTAAATATTTTGTCATATTCATTTTTTTTTAGTTACTTTGCAGTAGATTACTTTAGAACATAAAGTAGAGTAACTAAAAAAAGATATATTATGAATACAGAACCAGTTAACAAGTGTGGTTTGAAAAGAGAAGATTTTCAGACCACAGTAAATGGAAAGAAGACTGATCTCTTCGTGTTGAGAAACAATCAGGGCAATGAGATTGCAGTGACTAACTACGGTGGTGCTGTTGTTGCTATCATGATGCCAGATAAGGACGGCAACTATGCTAACCTCATCGAGGGTCACGACAACATACAGGATGTCATCAACTCACCTGAGCCTTTCTTGAGCGTCCTCATCGGTCGTTACGGAAATCGTATCAAGGAGGGTAGATTTACCCTTCATGGCAAGGAGTATCAGTTGGCATGCAACGATGGAAAGAACCATTTGCATGGAGGTCCTACCGGATTCCACGCCCACGTTTGGGATGCAACCCGTATGAGTGACAATGCAGTTGTCTTGAAGTACACCAGCCCATACGGCGAGGAAGGCTTCTCTGGAGAATTGACTGTTTGGGTAGCTTACACCTTGACAGACGACAATGAGTTCGTCATCAAGTATCAGGCTACAACTAACAAGATGACCATCTGCAACTTGACTCATCACGCATTCTTCGCAATCCAGGGTATTGCAAATCCTACCCCAACTATTGACAACATCATCTGTGAGGTGAATGCAGACTACTACCTCCCTATCGATAAGGAGTCTATCCCAACAGGTGAAATCCTGAAGGTAGAGGGTACACCTTTCGATTTCCGCACTCCAAAGCCAATCGGCCAGGACATTGATGCCGACAACGAGCAGATCAAGAATGGTCAGGGTTACGATCACAACTATGTTTTAAACAAGAAGGAAGAGGGCGAGTTGAGCTTTGCTGCCCGCATTAAGGACCCTGTTAGCTGCCGTACCATGGAGGTTTATACCACAGAACCAGGTTTGCAGATGTATACAGGTAACTTCCTGGCAGGCATCAAGGGTCAGCATGGTGCAACATTCCCACGCCGCAGCGCAGTTTGCTTCGAGGCACAGAAGTTCCCAGACACACCAAATCATCCATACTTCCCAAGTTGCAGATTGAACCCTGGTGAGACATACACACAGAAGACAATCTATAAGTTTGGCGTAGACAAATAAAATCAGATTAAACCATATAGGAGTTGCTGCCTCTAAGTGCACAATGCTGGGGCAGCCGCTCCTTTTTGCGGTTAAATTAACCAGTGAACAATCATATGGTAACAACCAGCAATACAAGCAAATAACAAATATAACAATAACAAATATCAACTATCAAGATTAAACAATGGAACAAAAAAGTGTAAATAACAACGGTCGTGTCATTGCCATCATCACGATGTGTTTTATCTTTGCAATGATCTCGTTTGTAACTAACATGGGAGCACCTTTTGGCAACATCTGGGGCTTCAAGTACTCTTGGGCAGCCATGATGGGTAACTTCATGAACTTTGCCGCTTACCTCTTCATGGGTATTCCTGCCGGCAAGATGATTGAAAGCAAGGGTTACAAGAAGACAGCATTGATCGCACTCGCTGTCGGTACAATCGGTTTGATGATTCAGTACTTGTCAAGTATCTTCGGTGACGACATTCCAGTATTTAACCTCAGCTCTGGTGCCGTTTGCCTCAACCTTATCATTTATCTGTTGGGTGCTTTCATCTGCGGTTTCTGCGTATGTATGCTTAACACCGTGGTAAACCCAATGTTGAACTTGCTCGGTGGCGGTGGTAACCGCGGTAACCAGCTCATTCAGATTGGTGGTACATTGAACTCTTTGAGTGGTACTCTTACCCCATTGTTGGCAGGTGTACTCGTAGGTACAGTTACAGCTAATACAAGTATGAGCGACGTTGCTCCTCTCCTCTTCATCGGTATGGCGGTGTTCATTGCAGCCTTCTTCATCATCTGGTTTGTTGCTATTCCTGAGCCAAACATCAAGAAGGAGAACGTACAGTACGATCACAGTCCTTGGTCATTCCGTCACTGCGTACTCGGTGTCATCGGTATTTTCTTCTATGTAGGTGTTGAGATTGGTATTCCTGCTCAGCTTATTTTCTACATCAGTAGCATGGACTTCACAGGTGCTGCTTCTGTAGGTGGTGCTTTCGCAGCAGTTTACTGGTTGCTCATGATGTGCGGCCGATTCCTCAGCTCATTTATCAGCGGTGCAGTTTCTACCAAGACACAGATGACAATAGTATCAACAGTAGCTATACTCCTGTTGCTCACAGCCATTTTCTTGCCAGAAACCAACACATTGAACTTCTCTTTGGCTGGTGATTCTGAGATTGCAAACCTTCTCAAGCTCGACGACCACGGTACTGGTCTTGTAGCATTTACTATCCCTACCAAGTGCGTACTCATCGCTATCTGCGGTTTGTGTACTTCTATCATGTGGGGTGGAATCTTCAACCTTGCTGTTGAGGGTCTCGGCAAATACACAGCTCAGGCATCAGGTATCTTCATGATGATGGTAGTTGGTGGTGGCGTAATGCCTCTCATCCAGGACGCTGTTGCTAAGGCTGCTGGTCCTATCGCATCTTATTGGGTTATCATCGCCATGATTGCATACATTCTCTTCTACGCCCTCGTTGGTTGCAAGAATGTAAACAAGGACATTCCAGTAGAGTAATAATGAAACATCTTATTCCCGGGTGAAGCAAAACTTGATTTATCCGGGAACAACTAGTTTATAATCAAATCTTTAATAATAACTTTTAAACAACAACAATTATGGATATCGAAAAAGTAAGAAGCCGTTTCATCAAGCACTTTGATGGCAAAACAGGTAACATCTATATGTCACCAGGTCGTATTAACCTGATTGGCGAGCACACAGATTATAATGGTGGATTCGTATTCCCAGGTGCAGTAGATAAGGGTATTATGGCTGAGATCCGTCCTAACGGAACAGAGACAGTGATGCTCTACTCTATCGACTTGAAGGACCGTGTAGAGTTCAAGGTAAACGACCCAGAGGGTCCTCGCGCATCTTGGGCACGCTACATCTACGGTATCTGCCAGGAGATGAAGGCGCTGGGTGTTGATGTAAAGGGCTTCAATGCAGCATTCTATGGCGATGTGCCTCTCGGTGCAGGTATGTCTTCTTCAGCTGCTCTTGAGAGCTGCTTCGCTTTCGCCTTGAACGATCTCTTCGGTGACAACAAGGTTTCTAAGTGGGATCTCGTTCTCGCTGGTCAGGCTACTGAGCACAAGTACGTAGGTGTTAACTGCGGTATTATGGACCAGTTTGCTTCTGTATTCGGCAAGGAGGGCAAGTTGATGCGTCTCGACTGCAACAGCCGTGAGTTTGAGTACTTCCCATTCGAGCCTAAGGGCTACAAGCTCTGTCTGGTTAACTCTAAGGTTAAGCACGAGTTGGCTGGTTCACCATACAACGACCGTCGTAACTCTTGCGAGAACGTGGTTAAGCACATCGCTGCCAAGCATCCAGAGGCAAAGTTCGAGACTCTCCGCGATTGCACATGGGAGCAGCTGGAAGAGGTTCGCGCAGAGGTAGGCGAAGAGGATTACAGCCGCGCCCACTTCGTATTGGGCGAGAAGGACCGCGTATTGGCAGTCTGCGATGCTCTTGAGAAGGGTGACTACGAGACTGTAGGCCAGAAGATGTATGAGACCCACCACGGTTTGAGCAAGGAATACGAGGTAAGCTGCGAGGAGCTCGACTTCTTGAACGATGTTGCCAAGGAGAACGGTGTTACTGGTAGCCGTATCATGGGTGGTGGCTTCGGTGGCTGCACCATCAACTTGGTTAAGGACGACATCTATGACAAGTTCGTAGAGGATGTTACAGCTAAGTTCACAGCTAAGTATGGTCATGCTCCTGAAATTTACCCAGTAGTTATCTCTGAGGGTTCTCACAAGGTTTGCTAATATACATATTATATAATATAAAGGAACTGCAGTTAGTGTTGGCTAGCTGCAGTTTTTTTTGCCCAAATTTAGCCAAAAGCAGGCGTAATCATGCAAATAGTGTTAAAAACACACTTTAGAATGAAAAAAGTTAGGGAAAACTATTGCCGTTTCAAAATAAAATTGTAATTTTACACCCAAAATAAAGTAAACAATTAAAAACAGCCTAAAAATGAGTACATTTAAGACCCTTTTCATGGGAGTAGGTTTTGCGGCAATCGCTACCCTCTCTGCTTGTTCATCAAGCAGCAACGCTAGTCTTACACAGTCTGGTTTGAATCCTGCAGATTTCGATTCAACCGTATTGGGAAAGAAGACTGAGTTAGTAACCCTCAAGAATGCCAACGGCATGGAGGTATGTCTCACCAACTATGGTGGGCGTGTGGTTTCAATCTCTGTCCCAGACAAGGACGGCAAGCCAACTGATGTAGTTCTTGGTTATGACAATATCCATCAGTATGCAGATACGCTTAACTCTCCTTCTGATTATGGTTCATCAGTAGGTCGTTACGCTAACCGCATCAAGGATGCCAAGCTTTCACTTGCAGGTTCTACCTATCAGTTGAAGGCAAATGATAATGGCAACTGCCTGCATGGTGGTGGTGCTACAGGATGGTTGAACCAGGTTTACGACATTACAGAGAAGAACGACTCATCCGTTACCTTCACTATCAATGCGAAGGATGGCGAGAATGGTTTCCCTGGCAACGTAACAGCAACAGCTAAATATACAGTCAAGAGTGACAACACACTCGACATCGAGTTTGGCGCTACAACAGACAAAGAGACCGTTGTCAATATGACCAACCACAGTTACTTCAACTTGAATGGCGATCCATCTAAGGAAGGTTTCGATCAGGTAATGTACATCAATGCAGATAAGTTCACTCCTGCAGATTCACTTTACATCCCAACTGGTGAAATCAAGAGTGTCGAGGGAACCCCTATGGATTTCCGTAAACCTGCAGAAATCGGCAAGAAGGTAGATTATAACTTTGACCAGATTAAGAATGCCACAGGTTACGACCACAACTGGTGTTTGAACACATATAAGAATGGTAAGGGCGATGACAAAACAGTTTGCGCAAGCCTCTACTCACCAAAGAGCGGTATCCTTCTTGAAGTATTTACCAACGAGCCAGGCATTCAGGTTTACACCGGTAACTTCCAAGGCACAGGTATTGCCTGCAAGCATGGCATCAAGTATCCTAAACACGTAAGCGTTTGCTTCGAGAGCCAGAAATATCCTGATTCTCCAACCAAGATTGCTCAGGGTGTAAAGGATTGGACAGATGCCACATTGAAGCCAGGAGAGAAATACAATTCTCACCTCGCTTACAAATTCAGCGTTAAAAAGTAAGCGTAAGTTAGTTTAAAAGTTAGCGAACCGGCGGATAAAGTCCGCTGGAACAGCTAACATCCAACAAGAAGTTTTCGCAATGACAAAAAAACGAAATGTGCTGGATAAGAAACTAACATAATAAGCATCCAATAAAAGAAAAGAATAAACAAATAATAATAAACAAACAATCTTATAGTAATTATGAATTGGAATTCAACAGAATTCGTATGGCTTGATTGGGCTATACTCGCCATTGGTGTTATCGGCGTAATTTGGGCTGTTTGGCACGCAATCGTGAAAGACAGAAAGGCTCAGAAAGGTGAAGACTCTTCTGCCTACCTCTTCGGTAAGGGTGAGCCATGGTATGTAATCGGTATGGCTATCTTTGCTGCCAACATTGGTTCTGAGCACCTCGTTGGTTTGGCTGGTACAGGTGCCAAGAGTGGTGTCGGTATGGCACACTGGGAGATGCAGGGCTGGATGATCCTCATCTTGGGTTGGCTGTTCGTACCTTTCTACCAGTTGCTCATCAACAAGATGGGTAAAATCATCACCATGCCTGACTTCCTGAAGTTCCGCTATACCCAGCGCACAGGTTCATGGCTCTCTATCATCACCCTCGTAGCTTACATCCTTACAAAGGTGAGCGTTACAGCCCTTACAGGTGGTATCTTCTTCGAATATCTTTGGGGCTTGAACTTCTGGGCTGGTGCTATCGGTCTGATTATCCTCACCACCATCTTCACCGTATTCGGTGGTATGAAGGGTGTGATGACATTGTCAACTATCCAGACACCTATCCTCGTCATCGGTTCTTTCCTCGTACTCTTCCTCGGTCTCTCTACCCTCGGCGGTGGCAGCATCGCTGCTGGTTGGGCCGACATGATGGATTACTGCGGCAAGTTGAACAACGGCTACGGTACAACCCACATGTTCCACTGGGAGGCAGGTGATTCTATGTATCAGGAGTATCCTGGTTTCGTAGTATTGATCGGTGCAACCATCATCGGTTTCTGGTACTGGTGTACTGACCAGCACATCGTTCAGCGTGTACTCGGTCAGGTTCCTGGCGAGAGCAACGTAGAGGTTATGAAGCGTGCCCGCCGCGGTACTATCGCAGCCGGTTTCTTCAAGGTACTCCCTTGCTTCATGTTCCTCATCCCAGGTATGATTGCAGCAGCCTTGGCTCAGAAGGGTGCCATCCAGATGAACGAGACTGATGCAGCCTTCGCCATCATGGTAAAGACCGTTCTTCCTGCAGGTATCAAGGGTATCGTAACCATCGGTTTCATCTGCGCACTCGTTGCTTCATTGGCAGCATTCTTCAATAGCTGTGCTACCCTCTTCACCGAGGACTTCTACAAGCCATTGAAGAAGGGCATGTCTGAGGCTCACTACGTACTCGTTGGCCGTATCGCTACCGTAGTAGTTGTAGTTCTCGGTTTCGCATGGTTGCCAATCATGATGAAGATGGATACATTGTACAATTATCTCCAGGGTATACAGTCACTTCTGGCTCCAGCCATGGTAGCCGTATTTGCAATGGGTATCTTCTTCAAGAAGATTACTCCAAAGGCAGGTGAATATACCATGATTACAGGTTTCCTCATCGGTATGCTCCGCCTCGTTACCAACGTCATCACTGATACAGGTAAGGCTACAATGGATGGTGCATTCTGGGATTACACCGCATGGTTCTGGCAGACCAACTGGCTTGTATTCGAGTGCTGGTTGCTCGTATTCCTCATCATCTTCATGGTAGTAATAAGCTGCTTCACTCCAGCTCCAAGCAAGGAGCAGGTAGAGGCAATCACCTTCACATCAGACTTCAAGAAGTCTATCCGTGAGAGTTGGAGTGCCTTCGATATTATCGGTACCCTCGTCGTAATCGGCCTCTGCGCTGCATTCTACGCATACTTCTGGTAAAATATTATTCACGTCAGGAGTAAGAAGTGAGGAGTCTAGAATTTTCTCAAAGATCAGACAAAACTGTTTCCGTTGAAAAATCCGCGATCCTTTCTTCTCCTTCTTACTCCTTGATTTTCCTCTCGAAGCTGCTCTATGAAGAGCAAGCAAAAGAACACGACAAGACATACATTGAATCATTACATCAAAACAGCAGAAAGGCCATGACCCAGTTTTATAATGAATACTCCAAAGTATTTGTATCCGTCGATTGTATCATTTTCGGTTTCGACGGTAGTAACCTCCAGGTACTGATAGGCAAACGCAAGATGGACCCGGGAAGAGGCGAATGGTCACTCTATGGTGGTTTCGTTGGTTCAACAGAAAATCTCGAAGATGCAGCTAACAGAGTCATCCTGGAACTTACTGGAATGAAAGACCTCTATATAAGACAAGTAGGAGCTTTCGGCCGCATCGACCGTGACCCAGGTGAGCGAGTGATCTCTATCGCCTATTGCACTCTCATCAATGTGAAAGACTATGATGACAGCCTCCGTGTAGAACACGGATTGGAATGGGTTAGTCTGAACGAACTTCCAGAACTATACTCAGACCACAAACTCATGATCCGCAACGCTATCGCACAGATACGCCGCCGCATCAATCATGAGCCATTAAGCTTCAAACTCCTCCCAGACCTCTTTACGCTGACACAGCTTCAGCATGTATTCGAGGCAGTAATAGGCGAAGAGATTGATAAGCGCAACTTCCGCAAACGCGTGAAGGATATCGACTTCATCGAGAAAACAGAACTCATCGATAAAGTCAACTCGAAACGAGGCGCCGCCCTCTACCGCTTCAACAAGAAAGCATACGAGGAAGACCCATCGTTCAACTTGAAATAGAATAAACAACTTAAAACAAAAAATATTATGTTAGAAGAATTAAAAGAAAAAGTGTTCAAGGCAAACCTTGATCTCGTTAAGCACAACCTCGTGCTCTTTACATGGGGTAACGTGAGTGGCATCGACCGCGAGAAAGGTCTGGTTGTCATCAAACCATCAGGCGTCGATTATGACACCATGAAGGCTAGCGATATGGTAGTAGTAGACTTGGAAACAGGTAAGGTAGTAGAAGGCGATCTGAATCCATCATCTGATACACCAACCCACTTGGTTCTCTACCACGCATTCCCAGAGTTGGGTGGCGTAGTTCATACTCACTCTACTTATGCTACCGCTTGGGCACAGGCTGGCTTGGACATCCCTAATATTGGTACAACTCATGCTGATTACTTCCACGATTGCATCCCTTGCACTGATGCGATGACAGAGGATATGATGGCTGAATATGAGCACAACACAGGTGTTGTCATCGTTGACCGTTTCAAGAAAGATAACATCAACCCAGTTCATACTCCTGGCGTATTGGTTAAGAACCATGGTCCTTTTACATGGGGTAAGGATGCTGACCAGGCTGTTTATCACGCAGTAGTAGCTGAACAGGTGGCCAAGATGGCTTTCATCTCATTCTCTGTAAATCCAAACACCACCATGAACCCATTGCTCGTAGAGAAGCACTTCAACCGCAAGCACGGTCCTAACGCTTACTACGGACAGAAAAAGCACTAATTAAAGGTTTTTCAAATAAAGATATTAGATCACATTAACAATAACAATTAATTAGGGTGTCCAGTTCTATGTTCCAATATTAACTCACTTGTTTGAGTGTTTTGGTTCGTTCTGTCACCCAGTTTTTGGACAAGTGCTCGGTAGTCCAAGCATCAATGTCCTT